>DUNB01000036.1 GCA_012839585.1 Alcaligenaceae bacterium
TTACAAGACGGTGGTGTGGTCACTACCGTACGTAAAACCCGTGGTGATGATATTGACGCCGCTTGCGGTCAGTTAGCCGGAGACATTCGCGATCGTACGCGTATCCGCGAGCGTTTACCTCAGCAGGGAATGATTATGATTCAACCGGAGCGAGCATGAGCTTAAACCTCTCTAGCCCTGAGCCAGAGTCCCATCCCAATCAACTCGGCGCCTTTGTGGCAGAGCTACGTCAGGCGCGAGGATTGAGCTATCAAGATGTCTCCACCCGTATCAAATACTCAGTTCCTCAGCTCGAGGCCTTAGAGCAAGAAAATTGGTCGGCGTTACCCAGCGGTGTGCCGCTGCGCTGGATGATTAAAAGCTACGCACGATTTTTAGAAACAGACGAAACGGTCCTGCTCAACCTGCTGGATAAAACCCCTGGTGCACAGGCAGACGCTGCAAGCAACGAAGTAGCTAAAGGAGCCGATTGGAACGGCTCAGACATGGCGTTGTATGTAGAACCCACTCAGCGCTCTTGGGGCTGGCTATTGATTATTGCCGTTCTTCTATTAATTACGGTCTTTTACGCCTTGGATCAAGGCTGGATTCCTGAAGACTGGCTCATTTTTGATTGGCTCAAAGAATTCACATCATGATTGATTTATTTGATTTTGCCTCGTCCGAGCGTGAGGCCTTAGCCGTTGGTGCCGCAGCACGCAAAAAAACGCGTAGTGTAGACGTCAGTTGGGGACAAAACCATGTGTTAGTTGGCGGTGGCGCCCCTGTGGTGGTGCAGTCCATGACCAACACGGATACGGCGAATGCCATTGAGACCGCGATTCAGGTCAAAGAGCTGGCTCAGGCTGGTTCAGAAATGGTGCGTATTACGGTTAACACCCCTGCGGCGGCCAAAGAGGTCGCTGCGATTCGTGAGCAGCTTGATCGCATGAATGTGGATGTGCCCTTGGTGGGGGACTTTCATTACAACGGTCATAAGCTATTAACAGACTACCCAGAGTGTGCCCAAGCCCTGTCAAAGTATCGTATTAACCCTGGCAATATGGGGGGCGGAAAACGTCGTGATGATAATTTTGCACAGATGATTGAGGTGGCTTGTAGATACAACAAACCTGTGCGCATTGGCGTTAACTGGGGCAGCTTGGATCACGAGCTCATGGCGAAGATGATGGACAAAAATGCACAGCGCAGCCGCCCTTGGGAAGCCCAAGCCGTCATGCGCGAGGCATTGGTCGTATCAGCCATTTCTAATGCACAGCGTGCAGAACAATTAGGTCTGCCCGGCAACGCCATTGTGTTGTCGTGTAAAGTCAGTCATGTTCAAGATCTCATTACCGTCTATCAGGATCTGTCTGCCCGTTGTGATTACCCGCTGCACTTGGGCTTAACTGAGGCGGGGATGGGCAGCAAAGGTATTGTGGCCTCTACTGCAGCCTTGTCTGTGTTATTACAGCAGGGCATTGGTGATACGATTCGTATTTCCTTAACTCCAGAGCCGGGTGGTGATAGACGCCAAGAGGTGGTGGTAGCTCAGGAAATACTACAAACCATGGGGTTGCGTGCCTTTACGCCTATGGTGGTGGCCTGTCCAGGTTGTGGTAGAACCAGCAGTACGGTCTTCCAAGAGCTAGCCAACGATATTCAGGGTTTTTTGCGCGAGCAAATGCCTATTTGGCGTCACCAATATCCGGGCGTGGAAAACATGAACGTGGCCGTGATGGGTTGCGTGGTCAATGGACCAGGAGAAAGCCGTCATGCCGATATTGGAATTAGCTTGCCAGGCACAGGTGAGACCCCTGCTGCACCGGTCTATGTCGACGGCGAGCGTGTGGTCACCCTAAAAGGTGATACGATTGCCCAAGAGTTTCAACAAATCGTTTTGGATTACGTACAAAAACGGTACGTGTCGTAATTAGGTACCAGGCGCAAGCCTACGGAAAAGAATCTATATGTCGAAGTCTGTACAAAAACTTCGTGGCCTGACTGGCATGAAGGACATACTCCCCGGTGAAAGTGCCCAGTGGGAGCAACTAGAACAAACGGTACGTGATTGGTTGGCCAGCTATGGCTATCGCAATATGCGCACGCCGGTGTTGGAATATACCCAGTTATTTGCACGTGGTATCGGCGAGGTCACCGATATTGTCGAAAAAGAGATGTACTCGTTCACCGACTCGCTCAATGACGACAAGCTCACCATGCGCCCCGAGTTTACGGCGGGCATAGTGCGCGCGGCCATCGAGCACAACATGCTCTATGATCGACCCCACCGCTTATACAGTATTGGTCCTGTGTTTAGACACGAAAGACCACAACGTGGGCGTTATAGGCAGTTCCACCAAATCGACGTAGAGGCCCTGGGCTTACCTGGGCCTGATATCGATGCTGAGCTCATTATTATGTTGGCTCGCTTGTGGAAAAAACTGGGTCTCAATGATGTGCGCTTAGAGATTAACTCTTTAGGCCAAACCGAAGAGCGTGCTGCGCATCGCGAGGCGCTCATTGCCTACCTAGAGCAGCACACTGACGTGATGGATGACGAAGCCAAACGTCGGATGTATACCAATCCACTTCGGGTATTGGATACCAAAAATCCAGCGATGCAAGAGATGGCAAATAATGCGCCGAAATTATTTGATTTCTTAGGCGAGGAATCCTTGGCGCATTATCACGGTGTGTGTCAACGCTTAGACGAGGCGGGGATTAGCTATACCCTGAATCCTCGGATGGTGCGTGGTTTGGATTATTACAACCTGACTGTCTTTGAGTGGGTGACCGATCGCTTGGGTGCGCAAGGCACCGTTTGTGGTGGTGGTCGTTACGACGGGCTGATGGAAATTCTAGGTGGTAAACCCGCTCCGGCAGTGGGTTTTGCGATTGGGATGGAGCGTTTGCTAGACTTATGTCACCAAGACAAAGAGCCCGAACCTGTTCCTGAGTGCCAGATTTATATGGTGCATCAGGGCGACGCCGCACAGCGTCAGGCGATGTTGTTGGCGGAGCAGTTACGCGATGTGGGGCTAAATGTTTTGGTACACGCCGGCTCGACTGGTTTTAAATCACAATTTAAACGTGCCGATGCCAGTGGTGCAGTCGCGGCTGTGATTTTAGCTGAGTCCGAGCTCCAGGAGCGCATGGCCAGTGTGAAGTGGTTGCGAGCCGAAGAGGCGGAGCAACAGCAACAGAGCATTGCATTTGATCAACTTGCTACATATTTGCAGTCAAAGGTTTAATCCGCATGGCATACGATATAGAAGAACAGGAAAAGCTAGACGCCATTAAAGATTGGTGGGACAAAAATGGTGTAAAAGTGATGGTGTTGGCCTTTAGCTTTGCGCTGGCTGTATTAGGCTGGCGTGGCTATCAATGGTACGAACAACATCAAGCCACCAAGGCGATGGGTTACTTTGAAGCCCTAGAGGTCGCTGCTACACAACAAACGGACGAATCCAAAGTGCGCGTTTTAGCCGCTAGCGAGGCGCTGCGCAATGATCACGCCAAATCAGGCTATACCAGCCGTGGTGTCTTGTTGGCCGCAGAGGCGCTGCATCAGCAAGGTGATTTAGACGCAGCTAAAGACCAGTTGCAATGGTTGGCACAAAATAGCGCAGAACCCGCTATGGTTGATATGGCTCGTTTGCGTTTGGCAGGAATCTTACTCGAACAGGCCGATTATCCGGCAGCTTTGGACTTATTGAAAAACCCATCTGAGGCTTATGCAGGACTCTATGCGGATCGTCGTGGGGATATCCAATACGCTCAAGGGCAGTTGGATCAAGCACGCTCCGAGTGGGAGCAAGCTTTAGCAGGATTATCTCATGTAGCGTATAACCAAATTGTGCAACTAAAACTTGATGCTTTAGGAAAGGAATAACGCATGACCCAGTTACTGAACTTACGCTCGGCTAAATTTGCCGTGGCTGCACTTAGCCTTGCCGCGCTCAGTGCTTGCTCTATGTTTTCTTCTAAAGATCCTCGGTTTCTACCTACGCCTTTAACGGACTATGAGGCCCGAGTCGCAGCCAATGTGCGTTGGTCAGTTTCTGTGGGTAAAGGCTCCGGTTTTGGCTTTATTCCGGCCCGTGTTGGTGATCGTGTTTATGCCGCAGCGCCCTCGGGACAAGTCGTTCAGGTTGGATTGTCTTCCGGCGCAGTCGGTTGGACTGTCAATACCTCTAAAACCCTATCAGCTGGCGTGGGCGCGGACGACAGAATCGTCGCTGTGGCGGCGAATGATGGCTCTGTGATGGCGTATGACACAGCAGGTAATCATCTTTGGACCAGCAAAGCCAGCAGCGAAGTCAACGTACCGCCCGCTGTAGGCGATGGTTTGGTCGTGGTGCGTAGTTCTGACTACCGTATTCAAGCCTTTGATGCGCGTTCCGGTGATTTGCTCTGGAGCTTACAACGTCCTGGTCCCGCTTTGGCCTTAAAAACCAACATTAAAATGGAAGTGTTTGATGGGATGGTTATTGCCGGACTGCCGAATGGACGTTTGATGATCATTGATGGGGCGACGGGGGCTGTGCAATGGGAGGGTGTGGTATCGCAATCGCGTGGTGTCACCGATCTAGAACGCATTAACGACGTGGTGGGAGGTCCTGTGGCGGCCGGACCGCTACTTTGTGCCGCCTCTTATCAAGGTAAAGCAGTATGCTTTGATGTCTCCCAGGGTGGTTTTCCTGTATGGCAAAAAGATTTTTCCACGGCCACAGGGCTAGCCACCGATGGTCGATTGTTGTTTGGTTCTACACAACGTGATGTTGTCACTGCTTTGGCTCTCAGTGATGGCACAACCGTCTGGAAACAAGACGGCTTACGTAATCGTAAACTCTCTGGGCCCGCTGCGTTAGAAAATGCTGTAGCAGTGGGTGACTACGAGGGACATATTCATTTTCTTTCCCGCAGTGACGGACGTCTGATAGGACGTGTAAACGTTGGCTCCGGGGCTGTTGTTTCGCCATTGGTAGGTACCGAATACGGTGCACTGGTCCAAAGCGGTAACGGCAATTTAGTATTGGTTGGTGTCAATTGAAACACATAGCTTTTAAACCCGTCGTGACCATTGTGGGTCGTGCCAACGTAGGCAAATCGACGTTATTTAACCGCCTAACCCGATCTCGTCAGGCTCTTGTGGCTGACTTTCCTGGGTTAACGCGTGACCGTCACTATGGTGAAGGTCGTATGGGCTCGCGCCCTTACCTGATTGTGGACACCGGCGGTTTTGAGCCGGTAGTTAAAGACGGAATTGTGCGTGAAATGGCCCGACAAACTGAACAGGCAATTGCTGAGTCGGATGTCATCATTTTTTTAGTGGACGCACGCGAGGGCCTAAATCGACTGGATTTTGATATTGCCAATCTACTACGTCGTAGTGGGCAGCCGGTTCTACTAGCCATTAACAAAGCAGAGGGCATGCGATATGGCACTGCCGGGCTAGAGTTCCACGAATTAGGCTTAGGCGAAGCGCACTTGATTTCAGCTTCGCACGGTGATGGGGTCGGAGAACTGATCGAGGCTGCTTTGGCTCATATTCCTGAGCCAGAGATCGAAGAAGAGCCCGAATTTGATCCAGATGCGCCTGAAGAGCCCTTTAAACATCGCATTAAACTTGCTGTAGTAGGGCGTCCGAATGTGGGTAAATCCACTTTTATCAATGCCTTGATGGGCGAAGAGCGTGTGATTGCCTTTGATCAGCCTGGCACCACGCGTGATGCGATTGAAATTGAGTTCGACTACAAGGGAACACCCTATACGCTGATTGATACGGCGGGCTTACGTAAACGTGGCAAGGTGTTTGAGACCATTGAAAAATTCTCGGTGATCAAAACCTTGCAAGCCATAGAGGCCGCAAACGTGGTGCTCTTGATGCTAGACGCCTCCAGCGAAATTTCCGATCAAGACGCCAGCATTGCCGGCTTTGTTCTGGAAACAGGGCGTGCCGTCGTGATCGCTATCAACAAATGGGATGATGTAGATAGCTATCGACGCGAATGGGCCAAACGAGAATACGCACGTAAATTGCGCTTCTTGGATTTTGCTAAAGTACAAACCATTTCAGCTCTAAAAGGTCAGGGGATTAATCATGTGATGCGCGCCGTAAAATCCGCGCATGCGGCTGCATTCCGTCGTCTGCCTACGCCTAAACTAACACGCGTCATTCATGATGCGGTTGAACAGCAACAGCCGCCACGCAAAGGAATTTTCCGCCCCAAAATGCGTTATGCCCACCAAGGCGGTCAAAATCCACCTATTGTTATTGTGCATGGTAGTGGCTTGGATGGGGTATCAGATAGCTATAAACGTTACCTCGAAGGCAAGGTCCGAGAGGCATTTGACCTCGAAGGGACCCCAATGCGTGTCGAGCTTAAATCTTCGCGTAATCCTTATGCTCAGGAGAAATAATTGAGTCGTTTTTGGAGTGACCATATTCACGCCTTGCAGCCCTATGAGCCAGGCGAACAACCTAAGCAAAAATTACTAAAGCTCAACACCAATGAGCATGCTTATGGTCCATCGCCTAAGGTCTTAGAGGCGATAGCGGCAGTGACTAATGATGATTTGCGCTTGTATCCTCCTTACGATAGCGCTGCGTTAACCGCCGCTATCGCAGAGCTGCATCAGGTTGGCACCGATCAGGTGTTTTTAGGTAATGGTTCGGACGAGGTATTGGCTCATGTGTTTAATACCTTGTTTTTACGAGCAGGGCGTCCGCTCTTAATGCCGGACATCACCTATAGTTTCTATAAAACCTATTGTTCCTTTTTTGGTGTGCCTGCCGAATTACAACCTTTGGCTGATGATTTCACCATCAATGTGGCGGACTACACGCGTTCTCGCGAAGTGGCTCCTGCAGCGATTATTTTTGCCAATCCTAATGCGCCAACAGGGTTAGCTTTGAGCCTGGCAGATATTGCGGCCATTGCTCAGGCTAATCCAGATTCTGCGGTGGTAGTTGATGAGGCTTATGTGGATTTTGGCGCCGAATCCGCTGTAGGCTTAATGCAGCAATATGAAAATATTGTAGTGATCCACACCTTATCTAAATCCTATGCATTGGCCGGTTTACGTGTGGGCTATGCTTTAGCTAGTCCCGAGGTTGTGGCTGGATTACAACGAGTCAAAGACAGCTTTAACTCTTACCCTCTAGATACCTTGGCTCAAGCTGGGGCCTTGGCGGCGATTCAAGATCGTGCTGACTTTGATAAAAAGCGCGCTGCTATAATTCAAAGCCGGGATGAGCTTACAGTAGCCTTACAGGCCTTGGATTTTGATGTTTTAGATTCAAAAACGAATTTTGTGTTTGCGCGTCATCGTCAGGTGGATGCTAAACACATTCATCAGGCGCTACGTGATCACGGTATTTTAGTGCGCCACTTTAATCAGCCTCGTATTGATCAGTTTTTGCGTATAACCATCGGAACCCCTGAACAATGCGCTACACTACTAACAGCGCTGCGTGAGATTTTGTCTGCGCAGCAATAGATAACCTGGCCATGCTTGGCTTGATGAGTGGTATATTAAATACGCCTCACAAGAAATCGAATCAACTTAAATAACAACATAATTGGAGCCTAGCCAATGAGTAACAAAGGGCAGATACTACAAGACCCATTTTTAAACGCCCTACGCAAGGAACATATCCCTGTTTCCATTTACCTTGTGAATGGCATTAAATTGCAGGGCCAAATCGAATCATTTGACCAGTACGTGGTTTTACTACGTAACACCGTCACACAAATGGTATATAAACACGCCATCTCCACCGTGGTGCCAGCACGTCCTGTGACATTAAAATCGGACGAAGACGCTGAATAAGCTATTTTTCACACCGTACCCCCGACCCGCTAAATCTGTTTTGGTATTTAGCGGGCCTTTCTTTTTAGGTTTGAATGGTCTATGAAAGCGTTAATTGTTAGCGTCAATATGGGCGATTTAGACTACGAAGCCCACGCTGAAGAGTTCCGCATGCTGGCTCAGGGAGCTGGGGCTCAGATTATGGATACGGTGGTCGTTAAGCGTGATCGTCCAGATGCCGCCCTGTTTATCGGTAAAGGCAAGCTCCAAGAGGCTGTGCTGATTGCTGATCAACACGAGGTCGAAATTATTTTGTTTGACCAGGCTTTAAGCCCCGCTCAACAACGTAACCTCGAGCGTGAGTTCAACCGACGTGTCGTAGACAGAGTGCTATTGATATTAGATATTTTTGCTCTGCGCGCTCAAAGCCACGAAGGTAAGCTGCAAGTCGAACTAGCGCAACTACAGCATTTATCGACTCGCCTGACTCGAATGTGGACCCACTTGGAACGACAGCAGGGGGGTATAGGTATTCGAGGGCCAGGGGAATCCCAGCTAGAACTCGATAGACGTATGATTGGCGTCAAAGTGCGTAAATTGCGCGAACGCCTTGATAAACTGAATCGCCAGCGCCAGACACAGCGTCGCTCGCGTATGCGGGGCAGTACCTTAAATGTATCGCTAGTGGGCTATACTAACGCAGGTAAATCTACGTTATTTAACGCCCTGACGCGGGCTGGTGCTTATGCGGCAGATCAGCTGTTTGCGACGCTAGATACGACCACTCGACGCATCTGGATCGAGGGGGCAGGGCAGGTAGTGGTCTCTGATACAGTAGGCTTTATTCGAGACTTACCTCCTACATTAATTGCAGCGTTTCGCGCTACACTTGAGGAAACCATTCATGCGGATTTGCTATTGCATGTGGTGGATGCCTCAAGTCCGCAAAAAGACGAACAAGTTCACGAAGTCAACAAGGTCCTCGCTGATATTGGCGCAGATCAAGTTCCGACTATTTTGGTCTACAACAAGATTGACTCTGCAGGATTATCTCCGCGCTTAGAGCGTGATGAAAATGGCAAGGTAACGCGAGTTTTTGTCAGCGCTTTAGATAGAGCTGGTTTAGATGAGTTACGCACGGCCATTGTTGAGTCAGGTCAATCACTGGAAAGTAATACATTCCATGACGAGAATTTATAATTTAAATGATCCCGGTTGGGGTCGCGACGGTAACAAAAACAGTGGTGATCAAAATCAACCACCCCGTCGCCCTAATAATCAAGACACACCTCCTGATTTGGACGAGGTGTGGCGCGACTTCAATAAACGTCTTTCCTCTTTGTTTGGCAACAAAGGCGGTGGCGGCGGAAACCAGCAGCCCCCTGGCGGAGGACGACAGCCTATGAAAATGCCTAAAGGCTCTCCTAAGCTTTTTATGGGCTTATTAATTTTGATCGTGGGCTTTTGGCTCTCGACCGGGTTTATTATTGTCCAAGAAGGTCAGGTCGCCGTTGTGACCCGTTTTGGTCAGTACACCAAAACCTTGAACCCCGGTTTGCAGTGGCGTTTGCCTAGTCCCATCGAGGACCACCAAGCCGTTAATATTTCACAGCTACGTACCTTTGAAATTGGGTTCCGCGGTAACTCTCGCAACAAGGTGCTCACCGAATCGTTAATGCTTACGGCCGATGAAAGCATTGTGGATGTGCAGTTCGTGGTGCAATACCGATTGCTACAAACCGGTGCGCCGGATTATTTGTTTAACACCAATAATCCAGACGAGGCCGTGCGCCAGTCGGCCGAAACCGCCATGCGCGAAATCGTGGGTAAAAAACCCATGGACTTTGTGTTGTACTCTGGTCGTACAGAGGTTGCCTCTGAGGTACAGCAGTTGGCTCAAGCTATTCTAGATCGCTATAAAACCGGTGTGCAGATCAGTACCGTAGCGATTCAGAACGTACAGCCCCCAGAGCAAGTGCAAGCGGCCTTTGATGATGCGGTTAAGGCCGGTCAGGATCGTGAACGCCAAATTAACGAGGGTAATGCCTACGCAAACAAAGTATTGCCCGAGGCCCAAGGTCAGGTAGCCCGTATGCTACAACAAGCCGAAGGTTATAAAGCCAAAGTATTGGGTGATGCCACGGGTGACAGCGCACGCTTTAATAGTATCGTTACCGAATACGATAAAGCGCCAGGCATCATGCGTGATCGTCTCTATATCAGTACCTTTGAGCAGATCTTGGCGACCACCAATAAGGTCATCGTAGATAGCAAAAACAATAATATGTTGTATTTGCCCTTAGATCAGGTGGCTAAAAACGTAGCGCGTGACAGTGTTCGCAGCAGCGATACGCCACATGCGGCGGCTTCTGGAGCGACGAATAACTCTTCGCCGACGACAACACCAGCGCGCACGACCACAAAGCCCGCGACTATCCCTAGCTCTAGCGATATGGGTAGTTTGGGTAATCCTTATTCACCTTATTCCCGCTAGGAGGTCATGATGCAACGTCTGTTTCCTGCTCTGATCGCTTTGGCTTTGGCTCTAGCGGTATTGTCTTCATCCTTATTTGTCGTGCGTGAGCGTGACTCAGCCTTGGTTTTTGCTTTGGGTGAAGTAAAAGAAAGTATTACTAAACCGGGTTTGTATTTTAAATTACCGCCGCCTTTTCAGAATGTGGTGTTGTTAGATAAACGCCTACAAACCATCGAGGCCAAAGACCCCGAGCGTATTCAAACGGCTGAAAAGAAAAACCTGCTGATCGACTCATACGTTAAATGGCGTATTGATGATCCTCGTTTGTTCTACGTCACCTTTGGTGCCTCAGACCGTGGTGCGATTGAACGCTTGCAGGCCCAAATTCGTGACGCGCTGAACGCGTCAGTGAACGTGCGTACAGTAAAAGAAGTGGTGTCTGATCAGCGCGATAGCATCATGCGCGAAGTCCTAGAGGCTGTACAAAAACGAGCCAAACCCCTTGGGGTTGAAGTGGTTGATGTGCGCTTGCGCCGCATCGATTTTGCACCAGAGATTTCCGAGTCCGTGTATAGACGTATGGAGGCCGAGCGTAAACAAGAGGCGAACCGCCTACGCGCTACCGGTGCCGCAGAAAGTGAGCGTATCCGTGCTGAAGCCGATCGCCAACGCGAGGAACTGATCGCTACGGCCTATGCCGAAGCCGAAACGATTCGCGGTCAAGGCGAGGCCGAAGCCGCTAATATTTATGCGTCTGCGTACTCCAAAAATCCAGAGTTCTACCGTTTCTATCGTAGTTTAGAGGCGTATCGCAATGCCTTTAACTCGGAAAACGATACCTTGGTACTAAGCCCAGAATCCGAGTTTTTCCGCTACTGGAAAAATACCGATTGACGTAATTAGGCCAAAGGCTTAGCTTTAGGGCTTGGCTATTTTGCAACGGTTCGTATATACTAGTGTGTAAGTTTTTACACCATATCGCAGGCGACTTTGGGGGCTTACAGCCTCCAGGTCGCTTTTTTGTTGTGCTGCCTTTAGATTGAAAAAGCGAAGGCTATTCTCATGTCCAATTGGTTATTGCCAGAAAGTTTGGCAGATATTTTACCCGCAGAGGCTCGACGTATCGAGGAACTGCGCCGTTATTTACTTGATTTGTACCGCAGCTATGGCTTTGAGCTGGTGGCTCCGCCTTTGGCCGAGTACCTCGAGTCCTTGCAGGCCGTTTCCGGGACCAAGCTCAACCTTTGTACGAGTAAACTGGTTGACCAGCTTTCCGGCCGTACAATGGGGATTCGTGCAGATATGACGCCACAGGTGGCGCGTATTGATGCGCACTTGCTAAATCGTAATACTGTGACAAGACTGTGCTATTGCGGCTCGGTGTTGCATGCACGTCCTCAAGGCTTGATGTCTGATCGCGAGCTGCTGCAAATTGGCGCAGAGATTTACGGCTATGCCGGAGTCGAGGCAGACTTAGAGATTATTCGACTCGCGCTGGCCAGTGTGGCTAAAGCGGGAGTGAAAAATGCACGTTTGGATTTGAATCTGCCGGGGGTGGGTCATGCCATCCTACAGGCAGATCCAGTGCTAAGACCACATACAGCTAAAATTTTTGATTTGCTTAGCGCCAAAGACATTCCTGCTTTGCGTGACTTGCAAAAGGAATACCCAGACTGTCAGCCTGAAATTATTCACGCGTTAATTACGCTGTGCTCCTTGTACGGAGAGGCTGACGAGGTCATTGAAAAAGCCAAAAAAACACTCCCTCAAACAGAGAGTATCAGCGAAGCCTTAGCGCAGCTACAGGTATTGATCAGTTCTCTAGAGGTACCTGTGCTGACAGTGGATTTGGCTGATATGGGTGGTAGCTCTAGTTACCACACTGGCGTGGTTTTTTGTGTGTATGCTGATGGTTGGCATGATGCGTTAGTGCGTGGTGGTCGATATGATGGGGTGGGTAAAACCTACGGCCGTGATCGACCTGCAACGGGCTTCAGTATGGATTTACGTAAACTATCAGCGGGTCTGGCGGCGGCCAAGCCAATGCGCGCGATTCGTGCGCCTTGGGGGGTTGATGCCGAGCTGCAGGAAAAATTAAATGGTTTACGCGAGTCGGGTGAAATCGTGATACAGATGCTACCCGATCAATCCCCCGAGCTGGATGAGTTCCAGATTGACCGGGAACTTGTTCTGCTTGATGGGGAATGGCAGTTGCGGTCCTTGACCGACTAACTGTGACACACCCTTCGGGCTTTTAGCTATTAACAGGCCAGATACATCCGGCCCCTATTTTATTGATACGTAACATGAACAAAAACATTGTGGTGATTGGCACCCAGTGGGGTGACGAAGGCAAAGGTAAAATCGTCGATTGGTTAGCTGAGTCCGCGCAAGGCGTGGTTCGCTTTCAAGGCGGTCATAATGCCGGTCATACCTTATGGATTAACGGTAAAAAAACAGTGCTGCGTTTAATACCCTCCGGTATTATGCATGACCACGTCACTTGCTACATTGGCAATGGTGTGGTGCTTTCTCCTGAAGCGCTGCTTTCTGAAATCAAAGAGCTTGAAGAGGCGGGTGTAAATGTGCGTGAGCGCTTGCAAATCTCAGTGGCTTGCCCATTGATTTTGCCCTACCACATTGCTTTAGACCAAGCCCGCGAAGCACAAAAAAGTCCCGATAAGAAAATCGGTACAACCGGTCGTGGTATCGGACCTGCTTACGAGGACAAAGTCGCTCGCCGCGCACTGCGTGTGCAGGATCTTTTCGATCTGGATTTATTCAGAGAAAAACTAGACGAAATCCTGGACTACCATAACTTCGTGCTGACCAACTACTTGAACGCTGAGCCTGTTTCAGCCGAGGTAGTGATGGAGCAAGCTGCGCGCTTTGCCGAAGAACTACGCCCTATGGTTGCTGACGTTAGCAACAACCTCTACCAGGCTGCCAAAGCAGAACACAAACTGCTGTTCGAAGGCGCTCAAGGGGCTTTGCTAGATATCGACCACGGCACTTATCCCTTTGTGACTAGCAGCAACTGTTTGGCTGGCGCTGCCTCTGCCGGTGCGGGTGTAGGGCCACAACAGCTGAGCTATGTCTTGGGTATTGCTAAGTGCTACACCACACGAGTGGGCTCTGGGCCGTTCCCTACGGAACTGCACGATGAAATCGGCACACGTTTGGCTGAGGTCGGTAAAGAGTTTGGTTCGGTAACGGGTCGTGCTCGTCGTTGTGGCTGGTTTGACGGCGCAGCTCTGAAGCGATCTGTGATGCTCAATGGTATTTCCGGCTTGTGTGTAACCAAGTTAGACGTTTTGGATGGTTTGGATAGCATCAAAATTGGTGTGGGTTACCGCTATAAAGGTCAATTCCTAGATGTGTTACCTCATGGTGCGGATGCTGTGGCTGAGGCCGAACCGGTGCTCGAGGAAATGCCCGGTTGGACAGAGTCCACTGTAGGTATTACCGAATACGATAAGCTACCAGTTAACGCACGTCGTTACCTAGAGCGTATTGCTGAGGTCTGCGAAGTGCCTATCGATATGGTTTCTACTGGTCCTGATCGTAACGAGACCATCGTATTGCGTGATCCATTTACCAAATAAATAGATCCGATTTAAAAGGGCGGCTGTAAGGCCGCCTTGTGCATTGATGGGTTAAAACTATCCGTCAATGCACGTTTTAGTTTAAGATTAGCTTCACATTTATAAATAGTTAGGATCGACTATGAGTCTGCACCAAAACACGGATAGCGACCTTTGGGTTAGCTGGCAACAATACAATGAACTGATCGAAAGGTTAGCATTGCAAATTCACGAGTCCGGCTGGAAATTCGATAAAATCGTTTGTTTGGCTCGTGGTGGTATGCGGGTAGGGGACGTTGTCTCACGCATTTACGATGTGCCTTTAGGGATTTTGGCGACTAGCAGTTATCGCGAAGCGGCCGGCACGCAGCAAGGCGCTCTGGATATCGCCCAGTTCATCACTATCACACGTGGTACGTTGGATGGTAATGTGTTGTTGATTGACGACATGGTGGATACCGGTCTCACGTTTAAGCGGGTGCGTGATCATTTACGTAATCAGTTTCCTGCCATCACAGAGCTGCGTACAGGCGTATTGTGGTGGAAGGGGCACTCTGAGGTCGAACCAGATTATTTTGTTGAAAAACTGCCTACTAATCCTTGGATTCACCAGCCTTTCGAAGACTACGACAGCCTACGTCCTCATCAATTAGAGGCCTGGATCCGTAAAGGCAAAAGCAGCTAATCGACGGATAGCTTTTGACGTTTAGCGTCAAATCATGCTAGTATCAACGTCTAACCTACTATTTTGCGTATTGTGTATGTGTTGATTTAAACGCTACACGTACACAACTGTTTCTAACCCTTTTTTAAGCAAGGCTTCCAAAAGTACATGTCTACTGTCCGCCTGAAAGAAAACGAGCCTTTCGAGGTCGCGATGCGTCGCTTCAAGCGCACCATCGAAAAAACTGGTCTATTAACTGAATTGCGTTCACGCGAGTTCTACGAAAAACCAACCGCTGAGCGCAAACGTAAACGCGCCGCTGCTGTAAAACGTCACTACAAACGCATTCGCAGTCAGCAGTTGCCTCCGCGTCTATATTGATACCTGAATCTTATATTCAGGAACTGCTAGCGCGTGTCGATGTTGCAGATGTCGTAGGGCGCTACGTACAGTTACGCAAGGGTGGGGCCAATTTAATTGGCCTGTGTCCCTTTCATAACGAAAAATCTCCCTCTTTTACTGTCAGTCCCGCTAAACAGTTTTATCACTGTTTTGGTTGTGGCGCACATGGCAGCGCTATTAGTTTTCTGATGGCACACACTGGGGCCACGTTCCCCGAGGCCGTACGCTCTCTATCGAGCGAGGTCGGTCTGACTGTGCCTGAAACGAATCGCTCCCCGCAGCAACGCGAACAAGATCAACGACGTAAAGAGCAGCGCTCTATACATCAACAGATACTTGATACCGCACAAGAACACTATCTACGTCAGTTTAAAAATCACGATCCGGCCCAACGCTATATCAAGCAAAGAGGTCTGTCTGCTCAGACTATTGCGCGCTTTGGTTTAGGCTGGGCACAGCCGGATCGTCAAGATCTGGCACGTGTTTTTCCCAACTACCAAGATCCTCTATTAGTTGAATCGGGATTAGTTGTCGAGTCGGATGACGGCAGGCGCTATGATCGATTCCGATCACGGGTGATGTTCCCAATACGTAGCCGTAAAGGCGATGTGATTGGTTTTGGTGGTCGCTTAATAGCCAAAGGCGAACCCAAGTATTTGAACTCCCCAGAGACCCCCCTGTTTTCCAAAAGCCACGAACTGTATGGTCTTTGGGAAAACCGACAAGGTATACGTACCGAAGGTTTTGTCATAGTGGTAGAGGGTTACATGGATGTGGTGGGACTGTCCGATTTTGGTCTGCACAACGCCGTGGCAACCTTAGGGACAGCTACGACGGAATACCACATCCGTCATCTGATGCGTGCGAGTGATCGTATCGTATTTTGTTTTGATGGTGATGGAGCAGGGCGCCGGGCCGCTTGGCGAGCCCTAACGACCTGTTTGCCGCAGCTACGTGATGACGTATCGATGCGGTTTTTGTTTTTGCCCGCCGAGCACGATCCAGATTCTTATGTACGAGAGTTTGGTGTAGATGCTTTTAGGGATCAGGCCAAAAATGCAGCGGCGTTGTCGCGCTTTATGCTTGATGAACTTGCCTCGCGTCATAACTTGGACGAGGCCGAAGGTAGGGCTGCTTGTGTGCATGAAGCGATTCCGTTGCTACAAGCGCTACCTGATTGCACCCTGAGTCTGCAAATTGAACAAGAATTTGCGCAAATGGTGCGACTGACCCCCGATGAATTACAATTGCGCTTAATGCAAGCGCAAGCTGCTGCAAAGCCCGCGTACTCGTCACAAGAATCCAATCGCGTTCAGTCTATGCCGGCTGAAGACGCCCATTATCCTCAGGCAGAGCCCTGGGGCGATATGGAGACGATTCCAGTTGAAGCGTATGATCAGACAAGGCCTGTGGCAAAAAAGCAAAGGCCCAGACGTGGTTCGCAAAATGCGCGCACCGTCACACCTATTGCTAAACGACTATTAAAATTATTGGCTGCGTACCCACATTTAGCCCAGGATTTAGATCATGAGGCGCTTGAAATTATCGTACAAAGCCCCACCTTAGTATTAGTACAAGATTTAATTGCTTTAGCGAATGACACCCAAGCACAACATATTGGGGCATTAACTCAAGCTGTTGATTCGGATTCTGATCTGGCCCAAGTTTTACAAGGGCTGGCCACAGAATTGTTGCAACAAGATGATCTTCCTGATCCCAAAGGGGAGTGGGATGATGCGCTGCGTAAAATACAGATCGAAGCCATTAAACAAGAGCAGTCTGATTTAATTGCAGCGGGGTTGCCTGATGAAACTTCCAGGCAACGTTATCAAGACCTGTCACGTAGACTGGCGCAGTTGTTTACTGCACCATCGTCTCAAGTACAGTAAAATATTTCGGTTGATGCGCTGGGCTATGTCTAAACATAAACTAGTGCAAGAACCAATTAAGGAATCGCAAATAACACTCGTTTGTAGGGCTTAATCGCTATCATAAAATAACACGGGCAATATGCGTGTTGTTACTGTTACGGCCTTGTCTGCTTACACAAGGATTAATTCTCATTTTCGTCAACAGCTACTTTGCCCATGACTTTTACCTCAGACGCTGCTGTATTTGCATTTATCTATATCCACACCGTTATGGTGTTTTGCGTCAATGGGATTCAATATGACTCAATCGACTGGCAATAACTCGACGACTCGCACTGTTACCATGGCGGCATCTTCGGATGACGACAGCACCTCTGTAAACGTCGACGCCAAATTGGACACCGGTGCGCCTGCACCGGCCAAAAAGGCGGCTAAAAAAGCGGTGAAAAAAGCAGCCAAAAAGGCAGTAAAAAAAGCCGCAGCAAAAAAAGTAGCGACCAAAAAAGTCGTTGATGCTGAGCCTGCCGTGTCTGACGTAGAAACAAGTAGTCCTGCGCCCGCCAAAAAAGCCGCTAAAAAAGCAGTCAAAAAAGCCGTGGCCAAAAAGGCCGCTAAAAAAGCCGCTAAAAAAGCAACGCCTGCCGCAGCACCTGCAGCACCTGCAGCGCCTGCAGCGCGTCGTGGCCGACCTGCTAAAACCACCACCTTTGATGACGATGATCATATCGAGGACGGTGATGAGGTTATCCCAGAGATTAAACCTGCCAAAAAAGGCAGCAAACGAGGCGGCGTTCGTGATGTTTTTGGGGGCCGTGGCCAACTTAGCACCGAAGAACAAGAAGCCCGTCGTAACCGCTTAAAAGCGTTGATCAAATTAGGTAAAGATCGCGGTTACTTAACCTATGGTGAGATTAACGATCACCTGCCCGATGATTTGGTTGATGCTGAAGCCATCGACGGAATTATTGGCACTTTCAGCGATATGGGTATCATGGTCTACGACCAGGCGCCTGACGCTGAAACCTTGCTCATGAGCGACAATGCGCCATTGGCATCTAACGATGATGATGTGGATGACGAAGCCGAAGCCGCTTTAACTACCGTAGACTCCGACTTTGGTCGTACTACAGATCCCGTCCGCATGTATATGCGCGAGATGGGAACGGTAGAGCTCTTGACTCGCGAAGGCGAAATTGAGATCGCCAAACGTATTGAAGACGGTCTTAAGCACATGGTGATGGCTATCGCAGCTTGTCCGACTACCGTCAACGAGGTGTTGGCCTATATCAACGAAGTGCGCGAAGGCAGCATGGGTATTGACGATGTGGTCGATGGCTTGATCGATGACGACGGCGAAGACTACGCCGGCTCTGGGGTTACTGACGAGGACGACGAAGGTCCCGCCGGTGGCATGAGCAGCAAACAGCTGGAATACCTACGCACTAAGTCACTGAAAAAATTCGATATCATCCAAGAATGGTTCGAAAAAATGCGTGTGGCTTTTGAGACCGAAGGTTACCGCAGTCCTGGTTACATCGAGGCCAAAGAAAATATCCTAAACGAATTTATGGGTATTCGCTTTACCGCCAAGATGGTTGAAAAACTGGCTGACACCATGCGCGAACGTGTGGCAGAGGTGCGGGCCCTAGAGCGTGAAATTCTACAGATTTGTGTAACTCGTGCCGAAATGCCGCGTTCGCACTTCATTAAGAGCTTCCCAGGCAATGAAACCAACCTAGACTGGATCCTCGATGAGTTGGCTACTAACCCACCTTATGCGGAAACCCTAGAGCGTTTTGTGCCGGCAGTACAAGAAATCCAAGAAAAACTCTTGGAGATCCAAGCCAGTGTGGTGTTGCCGTTAACGGATCTAAAAGAAGCCAACAAGCGCATGTTGACCGGTGAAGCTAAGGCTCGTAAAGCCAAACGCGACATGACGGAAGCAAACTTACGCTTGGTGATTTCTATTGCTAAAAAATACACCAACCGTGGTTTGCAATTCTTGGATTTGATCCAAGAGGGTAATATCGGTTTGATGAAAGCCGTTGATAAGTTCGAATATCGCCGTGGTTATAAGTTCTCGACTTATGCCACTTGGTGGATTCGTCAAGCCATTACTCGCTCTATTGCTGACCAAGCCCGTACGATTCGTATTCCGGTTCATATGATTGAAACCATCAACAAGATGAACCGTATTAATCGTCAGATCTTGCAAGAAACCGGTGTAGAGCCAGATCCAGCCACCTTGGCACAAAAAATGGATCTGCCCGAGGACCGCGTACGTAAGATCCTTAAAATCGCCAAAGAACCCATTTCGATGGAAACACCGATTGGGGATGATGATGATTCCCACTTGGGCGATTTTATCGAGGACACGAACACCGTCTCGCCATCGGATTCGGCCTTGCATGGCTCGATGCGCGATGTGGTCAAAGACGTGTTGGATTCTTTAACACCTCGCGAGGCCAAAGTACTACGTATGCGTTTTGGTATTGAAATGAGTACCGATCAAACCTTGGAAGAGGTAGGTAAACAGTTTGACGTAACGCGTGAGCGTATTCGTCAGATCGAGGCCAAAGCACTACGTAAACTGCGTCACCCAAGTCGTGCCGACAAGTTGAAATCCTTCCTCGAAGGCAAATAAACCGACGTCACCTTGTTGACCAGCTAAAAACCCACTCAGGTGTTCTTGAGTGGGTTTTTTTATGGCGTCAGTATTGGTTTTATAGGCTTAGCTTAGCGCGTGTAGACTCTTAGGTTCGTTGATATAAACACTGTCCTGCTATATAAGTCGCCTGTATACAGCGGTCATCGCCCAGCATAATCAATGAAAACAAACGTTCCTCTAACGGCATGTTTTTTTGTAGGCGACGCGCTAAAAGTGGAATAGCCCCATCATCTAACACAATGAAGTCGGCCTCATTACCCGGTGCAAAGGAGCCGATCATAGGCAGTTGTAATTGTTGGGCTGCACCAGCCGTAACCAAGTAAAAAAGTTGAAAGGCATTCAAATAGTGACCTTGGAGGCGAGCAATTTGATAGGCTGCTGCCATGGTCTTGAGCATGGAAAATGAAGTGCCTGCTCCCACGTCAGTGCCCAGGCTAAAAGAGGCTTGGGCGGCCAAAGCCCGTTGCGCATCAAACAGACCGCTGCCTAAAAACAGATTAGAGGTGGGGCAATGAGAAACGCTAGCACCACTTTGTGCTAATCGTTCCCAGTCGGTGTGGTCTAAATAAATGCCGTGGCCATACACAGCGCGGGGCCTCAATAGCCCAAACTGATCATAAATATCCAAATAGCTGCGATAAGAAGGAAAGAGTTCCTTAACCCAAGCGATTTCCGCCTGGCTCTCTGCGACATGACTTTGAATAAAAACATCTTTAAAGCTTTGCGCTAACTCTTGGCAGCTTTGTAGCTGTTGTGGGCTAGAGGTGGGAGCAAAGCGAGGTGTGATGGCGTAGAGTTGTCTGCCGTGTTGATGCCAACGCTCAATGAGGTCTGCCGAGTCTTGGGCGCCAGAGGCTGCTGTATCTTGTAAATGATCGGGGCAATTTCTATCCATTAAGACCTTACCGGCTATCATGCGCATATTGCGTTGAGCACTTTGTTGAAAAAAGCAATCTACAGATGTTTTATGCACACTGCCATAGACTAGAGCAGTGGTGGTGCCGTTTCTTAGTAACTCATCCAAAAAAATTGTGCTGACTTGAGCAGCATGATCGGGATCAGAAAACTGTGCTTCGGTAGGAAAGGTATAGTTTTCTAGCCAGGGTAATAGGTCCGATGCTGGTGCCGCCATCATCTCTGTCTGCGGGTAATGCAGGTGGGTATCAATAAAGCCGGGGCAGATAATTTTATGCTTGTAAGAGTGGATCAATATATTTGAGCTTAGGGTGGGAAATAACTCCTGATAAGAGCCAATTGCAGTGATGTAACCATTCTGAATGACAAGTAACCCATCCTGGTACCAACAGAGATCAGGCTTTTGCATTGTGGAGGTTTGCGGATTAAAAAAGAGGATTTGACCTCTGTAAGCTCTTGTTTCTAAATTCATTTTTTGATTTTTTGCCTTTTCAGAGCACATGGTAAGAGAAAGTGTTTTTTTTGGCTGTTATTGATTTGTATTAAAAAATAGCGAGTTAATTTTGCTTTGATTGGTTATTTTTCAATAAGCATATAAAATTAAGCTATATATGGGGGCGCGACTTAGCGTTTTTTTGGTTTTTTTTGCGAGTTTATCTTATGACTCCTAAACTTTTCTCTCGATTACCGCTAGTCGGCTTATTAGCAGCGGTAGGTCTCTCAACGGCGATGACAACATCGGTAGCCGCAGAGCTAGATGCTGAGGCAATTGAACGCGGCAAAGCCGCTGCGGCTACATGCGTAGCCTGTCATCAGGCCGATGGCAGTGGTATGAACATTCCCGGTGGTGAGTCTTGGCCACGCCTAACAGGTTTAGCTCCGGATTATATCGTTAACCAGCTCAAAGCATTTAAAGATGGCTCGCGCAATAATGCCTCGATGCTGGCTTTTGCCACGATGCTTAATGATGAGCAAATGAAGGATGTCGCCACATACTATGCCAGTTTACCTGTGACGCAGCCTACTCCTCCTGCGGTGGACGAGGCGCTCTTAAAACATGGTGAGAAATTGGCCCTTAAAGGAGACTGGGACCGATACATTGTGGCCTGTACTAGCTGCCATGGGGTAGGGAACCAAGGCAATGGCGTCACCTTTCCAGGTCTAGCAGGTCAGCATCCTGGCTATATTGCACAGCAAATCACCGCTTGGAAAAACGAAACACGTAAAAATGATCCTCAAAACTTGATGGCCGTTATCGCCAAGCGTATGGATGATCGCGATGTTGAGGCAGTTTCGGCGTGGCTGGCTACTCAGCCTGCTAAAGGTCAGGAATAAGGGGATACATAATGAAAGTTTTATTTAAAAAAATCGTGCCAATGGCCGTTGTCAGCGCTTTTATGTTGGGTGCTGTCTCTGCGCAGGCTCAAATTACCAAGTACGGCAAGGATCTTACTGACGAAGAACGTGCCCAAATCAGTGCCTTGGCCCCTGGGGCTCCTATGCCCAAGGACGATGAGTTCGTTCATATTCCTCCAACTATGGAAGACCTAGAGGCTTCAGACCTGCATCCCAAAATGAAAGAGGCCATTCGTCGTGGTCATGACCTTTTTGTGAACACGCAGCAGCTACGTGGCAAAAATGTGTTTAACAATATGAACTGCGCCAGTTGCCACATGGGCGAGGGGCGTCTGCCTTTTGCTGGACCGGTATGGCCTGCAGCCGTAGACCTACCTGCTTATCGTGGTAAAAATGGACACGTTAATAACCTAGAGGAACGTTTGGTGGGATGCTTTACGTATTCCATGAACGGCAACCCTCCTGCTTATGGCAGTGATGATATGCTGGCTTTGACCCTTTATCATCAGTGGTTAGCCACAGGGGTGCCTATGTTCCCCAAAGATAAACTCTATGGGCGTGGTTATCCACGTTTAGCAGATCCAGAGCAAAAACCGGATGCCGTACGTGGTAAAGCCGCTTATCAGGCGAACTGTGCGGTCTGTCATGGCGAAGACGGTGCAGGTAAAAAAGAAGGTGACAAGGTGATTTTCCCTGCTTTGTGGGGTGATGATTCTTATAACTGGGGAGCAGGTATTGCTCGTGTGTTTACGCTGGCTTCGTTTACCAAACACAACATGCCACTGGGCCAACCTAACTCGTTATCCGAGCAAGATGCGTGGGATATTGCCCAGTATGTGGATAGCCAAGAGCGTCCACAAGATCCGCGTTATACCGGCGATATCAAAGAGACCCGTGAAAAGTACCTAGAGACCTTCCACAAGCACACCATGTACGGGCTTGAGCACGAAGGCAAGATCCTAGGCGATCACGATAACGTGGGCCATAAAGATTTCTTAAAACCTGACATCTTACGTTCGCGTGATTTCACCGGTGGTAAGCAAGCCGAATAAGAGCTAAAGCCGACTTATAGGCGGACTCTTAAAAAGCCGCACCCTTTCATTGGGGTGCGGCTTTTTTGTCTTGTTTTCTTCATATTTCATTCATATCACTGTCACGCAGGCTACCTACACTGTTTGCTTTAAGTAAAAATCAGCGCCGTTGATACGCAACAGCAGTCATTACGGCGGCAAAGGAAGCGATGTGAGCGAACAGGTTGCAATACGTTTGCACAATATACAGAAGGCATGGGGAGATCACACGGTAATTGATGCCTTGAATTTAGACATTATGCGAGGCGAGTTAACCGCTTTATTAGGTCCCTCTGGTTGTGGTAAGTCCACCTTATTACGAATGATGGCCGGATTGGAGACCGTAGATCAAGGGCATATCGAAATCAAAGGGGTAGATGTGACGCAGGCTTTGCCTGCTGAGCGTCATTTGTCGATGGTGTTCCAGTCATACGCTTTATTCCCGCATTTGTCAGTGGCGCAGAACATTGTGTTTGGACTTACGGTGCGTAAGGTCAATAAGCAGGAGCGAGATCGACGCTTGATGGAGGCGTTGCGCCTGACCAATTTGGTGGGGTTTGAGGACCGTAAACCGGGTGAGTTATCAGGTGGGCAGCGTCAGCGTGTGGCGTTGGCGCGTAGTATTGTGTCCGGACATGACATTTGCCTGATGGATGAGCCCCTATCGAATTTGGACGCCAAGCTACGTCATAGCGTCCGTCATGAAATACGCGCCTTGCAGCAACGCTTAGGAATGACCGTCGTCTATGTGACTCATGATCAAACCGAAGCCTTAGGCATGGCCGATAAGGTGGTGCTATTGAATCAAGGTCGAATTGCGCAGCAAGGCACAGCGCAAAGCCTGTACTCTCAACCTGAAAATACCTTTGCTGCCAGTTTTATTGGCAGTCCGCCCATGATGCTGATGGCAAGTCAGCTCTTGCCCGTTAAACAATGGGATCAAATTCAAACAGCGGCGATTCCACATTGCACGATTGGTGTGCGTCCAGAGCATTTGCATCTGGTGCCTCCAAGTCCAGACCTGCTAACTGCCGAAGTATTGCAGCAAGAGTTTCAAGGGGCTGAGTCCTATATCTATGTACGTCTACCGGATCAAAGCACACTGATTGTGCGGGCAGACACCCAAAAAAAATATGGGGTAGGTCAATTATTGGGTTTGAGTTGGCGTCCTGAAAATAGCCATTTTTTCCATTCCGAGACGGGAGCGCGGTTGTTAGATGCGAACCCGCTTTTGTTTGACTCCTCCTCCGTCGCACAGTGTGCATAGCGGAACTTTCTTTTTTATAAGCGATAAATGAGATGTTAAAAAAATTAGTTTATGCCTCCACGTGTGCCTTATTGATGGCCTATGGCGCCTCGGCTAAAGCGAAAACAGAACTCACCATGTATTACCCCATTGCGGTAGGTGGGCCATTAACCCAAGTGGTGGATGGCATGATTGAGGATTTCCAAAATGAAAATCCGGAAATCAAAGTCAAAGCCGTGTATTCAGGCAATTATGATGAAACTCGTGTGCGCGCTTTGTCTGCTATTCGCGGTGGCGAGCCGGTACAACTTTCCGTGTTAGGGGCGCTGGATGCACATGATTTAGTAGAGCAAGGGCTGGTGGAGTCTTTTAGTGATGTGGCCAAAACCACAGAGGAAAAAGCGTGGTTAGATAGTTTTTATCCAGCGCTTATGGCAAATGGCACTATAGAAGGTAAGGTGTGGGGCATTCCTTTTCAGCGCTCAACCATTGTGATGTATTACAACAAAGAGGCGTTTAAAGCTGCCGGTTTGGACCCGGAAACCCCTCCTAAAACGTGGGATGAAATGGTGGAAAGTGCTAAAAAACTGACCAAGGAAAATCAATATGGCTTGATGATTCCTTCTACAGGCTATCCGTATTGGATGTTTCAAGCGCTCGCGATTCAAAATGGTCAAATGCTGATGAACGAGGAAGGCACCAAAACCTATTTGAATACCCCGGCATCGGTAGAGGCATTATCTTTCTTTAGAGACTTGGCCACCAAACATCAGGTTAGCCCCAAGGGCACAGTGGAGTGGGGCACCTTGCGTCAGGCCTTTGTGCAAGGTCAGACCGCCATGATGTGGCACACCACTGGTAACCTTACCGCTGTTAAAAAAGAAGCCGATTTTGATTTTGGGGTAGCGATGCTGCCAGGTAATAAACAGCCGGCCTCGCCGACAGGTGGTGGTAACTTCTATTTATTCAAAGGGGCTAGCGAAGCACAAAAACAAGCAGCCTTAGACTTTATGCGTTGGATGACAGCCTCAGAACGAGCTGCGGCGTGGTCTATTGCTACCGGCTATGTGGCCACCAGCCCCGCCGCCTATGAGACTGAGGCTCTCAAAACCTATGGGCAGGATTTCCCTCAGGCCTTAGTCGCTAAGGATCAGCTAGAGGTGGCGGTGCCTGAGTTTGCGACCTATGAAACCGCTCGTGTACGTGAGTTGCTGTCGAATGCGGTGCAAGCGGCGATCACTGAAACCAAAACACCTCAGCAAGCTTTGGATGAAGCTCAACAAGGGGCGGAACGTCTATTGCGTGACTATCAGTAGGTCAATGACCCCAGTGAAAAATAGTGTTTTATAAGTGATTGATTATGGCTGGCTTAGCTCGAGTAGGGGGGCGTCAAGGGATTTATGCCTGGATGATGCTAACGCCTCTAGTGGTTTTAATTAGTTTGTTTGCATTTATCCCCACCTTACAGACGGTGTGGGCCAGCCTGTTAAGTAAAGGCAGTAGTCGTCGTCCACCTCAGTTTATCGGGATAGAAAACTATCAAGACTTATTGGCAGATCCAGTGTTCTGGCAGGTGTTGTCCAATAATTTTTGGTATGCGATTACAACCATTCCGGTTTCTATCGCGTTGGCGCTGTTAATGGCTTTATGGGCAAATCAGTCCATGCGCTTGCGTGCTGTAGTGCGTAGTGCGTATTTCACCCCCACCTTGTTACCCATGATTGCGGCGGCCAACCTGTGGTTGTTCTTTTACACCCCAGGGCTAGGCGTTTTGGATCGGATCACGGCGGTCTTTGGCATGGAAAGCAGCAACTGGTTGGGACAACCGGATACCGCCTTGTGGGCCGTAGTGGTGGTGACCATTTGGAAAGAAGCCGGGTTTTTTATGATTTTCTATTTAGCGGCTTTACAAGGCATCGCACCCGATTTGCGCGATGCGGCGCGGATCGAAGGGGCATCTCGTTGGCAGTATGGCCGTAGGGTGTTATGGCCGTTATTAATGCCGACGACGTTGTTCATTTTGATCAATGCGTTGATTAATTCTGTCAAACTGATCGACCATTTATTTATTTTGACCAAAGGCGGACCAAATAACGCGTCTAAACTCGTTTTGTATTGGATTTGGGAGATGGCGTTTGCCTACATGGATAGGCCCAGTGCAGCCGTGATGACAGTATTACTGATCGTTTTATTAGCGCTCATTGCCGTGTTGCAGTTCCGTTTCATCGAACGCCGCGCTCACTATCAATAAAAGGATCGAACATCATGAGTTATACGTTGGATTCGAATCATAATATAGCGGCTCCATCTGTAGTGATCAGACGACCTTTGGCGTGGGGCGTATGGCTGGATAAGATCGGCGCTTGGATATTGGCACTGATGTGGATTGCGCCGTTGCTATTTGCTGCTTGGGCTGCGTTTAGAACCCCAGAGGCCGCGTTGAATTTTGATTGGCGTCATGGCTGGTCATTGGAAAACTTTACTACGGCGTGGCAACGAGCCCCTTGGTTGCAGTATGTACTAAATACGGTGGTGTTAGTCACGGTGATTCTGATTGGGCAGTTTGTGCTGTGTACACTGGCGGCGTTTGCCTTTGCCCGTTTTCAGTTTGCAGGAAGTGGCGTGCTCTTTAGTTTGGTGTTGCTGCAGTTATTCATTCTGCCAGAGGTGCTTATTGTAGAAAACTACGCCATGGTGTCACGCTTAGGTCTGATGGACAGCGTATGGGGTATGGGGCTGCCTTATATGGCGAGCGCTTTTGGCGTATTTTTATTGCGTCAACATTTCAAGCAGATTCCTCGTGAACTAGAAGATGCGGCACGGGTAGAAGGCTGTGGCTGGTTAGGCGTGCTGTGGAAGGTCTACGTACCCTTGGCTAAACCCATTTATGTGGCCTACGCCTTAGTGTCAGTTTCTACGCATTGGAATAACTTTCTTTGGCCATTGGTGATCAGTAGTTCGGATCACACTAGACCTTTGACGGTGGGTTTATCCTTGTTTGGAGCACCTGAAAGCGGGGTTAGCATTGCGCTCATTAGTGCCGCTACTTTGATGACTGTTGCCCCCTTGTTGACCGGATTTCTACTTTTTCAGCGCCATTTTATTCAAGCCTTTTTGCGGGCGGGTGTGCGATAACAAAGCGAGTTGGTGTCACGCCTTATTTTGCTCAGACTGTTATGAATCTTGGAGGTGCTGACTTAGCTCTTGACCGGTTGATGTATTAACGTGTTTTTTATATCGCCCTTGCTGTATGCTAAGAGTTAAGAGCAACCACATCATAAGGAGTGATATATGTCTACTGATCGTACGGTAGTGCTGGCGCAGGCATTGAAACAATTACGCGGGCGTTGGCCGTGGTTCATCGGTGTCGGAATTGTTTTGTTATTGCTAGGTGTTGTTGCCATGGTGTATGTGGTGGGTGCCACTTTAGCTAGTGTGGTGTTTATTGCAACGCTGATGATTTTAGGCGGCATCGCTCAGTTAGTGCATGCGTGGAGTATCCGTCCGTGGGCGAACTTCTTGCTCTGGAGTGTGACAGGGGTTTTGTATGTGGCGGCTGGGGTGTTCGCACTCATGAATCCCATTGCAGGGGCAGCCTTGTTAACGTTGATGTTGGGCGGGACCTTAATAGCAATGGGGGCGTTACGTCTTTGGCTTTGGTATCAGAACCGCTCCCAGGTTGGTTGGAAATGGTTGGCGTTAAGCGGCTTATTTAGTTTGGTAGCAGGGCTATTGATTGCTGCTGGTTGGCCAGAGAACAGCTTATATCTTTTGGGGATGCTGCTAGCTATTGACTTGATCTTTCAAGGCTGGGGCGTGTTGTGGATAGGGTTGGCTTTACGTAAAGCTGATCAGATGCGACCTTAATAAAAAAAGCCAGTTCATGCGAACTGGCTTTTTTTTATCAATACTGAAAATTAGGAAAGATGTTGGCGGGTAAAACGTCTGATCGAGGCAGACAGCCTACTGGCACCAGTGTGCATAGCGGTAGCTAGAGGAGCGAAGGCTGAGCCTTGCAAATGAGAATCCATTTTTGGATTAGCGCGACGAGCCACTTGAGCTTCTTGGGGCAAAATTTGCTTAAACATAAATACTCCTTTAATTATTTATTATTTAATAAGGATTAATCGTTAAGTATATCATAAGTATAGACAAAAAGCCAATTTTGTAGGCCTGGTTCCTTTGGGAGCGTTATTTTTAAATGTGTAAAAACATTAATAAATGAAAGAAGGGAATAGCATTTATCTATTTGTATTTTTATATGGTATGGTTGCTATAAGAGATAAGAGTATCTAGGTAGTCAAAATGTATTAAAAAATATTTATTGAAGGCAAGATGTATCGGGCACGATTACTTCCTTGTCTCCTAGCATCTAATAGATAGATAAAGACATGTTATCAAAGAGATAAATAGCTAGTAAGGTTTTGTTTTGATCGTAGGTCCCTTAAAACCAATTGGAGGTGCTATGCAGCAGTTACATTTAAAAGACTTGCAAGTTTTGTTTGACAAACAAGAGGGTCCTTGTTTGTCTTTGTATCAATCAACTCATCGTAGTCACCCTGAAAATGAACAGGATCCAATTAGATATAAGAATTTGCTAAAACAATTAGAAACCTCATTAGCAGATACTTATCCATTAAAAGAATATGAATCATTATTAAAGCCATTTCATGATTTAGCTGAAAATGTAAATTTTTGGCAGCATACATTGGATGGTATTGCCATCTTGTCTAATAAAGACCATTTTCATGTCTTTCATTTGCAAAGACCTACGCCCGATTTTGCTGTGGTGTCGGACTCTTGGCACCTAAAGCCGCTATTGCGCCAGGCCCAAACACAAGACCGCTATCAAGTGTTATGTTTGACGCGCTCAGATGTGAAACTTTTCGAAGGACACAGGGATGGGTTGGATCATGTGGTGTTTGACCAGAGCTTTCCTGACACCGTGGAAAAAGCGTTGGGCACAGATGATGAGACGCACGAAAGATACATTTCTAATTATGGTTTAGGGGCGGCAGCTAGATCTGGGATGGCTATGAGCCATGGCCATGGCGGTAAAGCAGACGCCATGGATGTAGATATAGAGCGTTTTTTCCGAGTTGTGGATAAAGCGGTTCATGATCGTCTTAGCAAAAACAGCCAGCTCCCGTTAATTTTAGTGACACTGGCAGAATATCAAGGTATTTTCAGAAAGTTATCCCATAACCCCTTTTTACAGGAACAAGGGCTGAGTATTGACCCTTCAGCTTTAACCGTGGATCAACTGCGTGAAAAAACTTGGGAAGTCTTTGAGCCGGTCGCTGCTCAGCGTGTACAAGACGCAGTGGCACGCTTTAATCAGGCGCATGGGACAGGGCTGGCCAATGGAGACTTAGATCGTACCTTGACCGCTATTTTAGATGGACGGGTTGACACGCTTTTAGTGGATGCAGATAAGCGCATCGCAGGCAAAGTCCTAGAAGAAAAACGCCAAATCGCTTTGGCGGAGGATTTTTCGGCCCCTGATACAGAAGATGTACTGGATGATTTGGCCGAAATGGTGCTGCGCCGTGGGGGCCAAGTGATGGTCATTCCTAGTCAATATATGCCAACTGATACGGGCTTAGCTTCTATTTATCGATTTTAATTCCCGTTTTCTATACTAATTGTTATCAAATAAGCCGATAATTGATTTATCGGCTTATTTTTTTGAGGAAATGCGATGGAAGCATTACTGTCTTTTACCGGTTTATTAGTCGTCCTCGTGGTAGTCATTGTTTTTGCTGGGGTGAAGGTCGTGCCTCAAGGTCAGCAGTGGACGGTAGAACGCTTTGGGCGTTATACCCGAACTTTAGAGCCGGGCTTAGGTTTGATCATTCCTTTTATGGATAGAGTCGGGCGCAAGCTCTCGGTGATGGAGTCCGTATTAGATGTGCCCTCACAAACGGTGATTTCAAAAGATAATGCGGCAGTGACGGCAGATGGCGTTGTGTTTTTTCGTATTATTGATGCCCCCAAAGCCGCCTATCAGGTGGATAATCTCACGCATGCGGTGATTAATTTAACGACGACCAATCTGCGTTCAGTACTAGGTTCGATGGAGTTGGATCACATGCTCTCTAATCGAGAGCAAATTAATGAGCGCTTATTATTAGCCGTTGATGCCGCCACTGCGCCTTGGGGAATTAAAGTCACACGCATTGAAATTCGTGATCTCAATATGTCGCAGGAACTACAAGAGGCCATGAACTTACAGATGACTGCCGAACGTCATCGTCGGGCGGTAGTGACTAAGGCTAATGGGGATAAAGAGGCGGAAATCCTACAGGCAGAAGGGATGCGACAAGCCGCAGTACTGCGTGCCGAGGGAGAAAAACAAGCGGCGATTTTAATTGCTGAAGCGCGTGAGCGTGAGGCTCAGGCCGAGGCGCAAGCCACCCGGGATGTGTCGGCAGCAATCCGCGAAGGAGACGTACAGGCCATCCAGTACTTCTTGGGCGTAAAATACGTAGAGGCCCTTCAAGAAATAGGCAAATCAGACAACAGTAAATTGGTCTTAATGCCTCTAGAAGCCGCCGGTGTGACCGGGGCCGTTGCAGGCATTAGTGAATTACTGAAAGCAACGCAAACAAAATGATCATCGATGCACTTTTTGACTCGTATTGGTATTGGTTCAGTGCGGCATTACTATTGCTCGTCCTGGAAATTCTGATTCCTGGTGCTTTTTTAATGTGGATAGGTTTGGGGGCAGCAGGAGTAGGTGGTTTTTTGCTGTTATTTCCTACAGCCAGTTTTGCTTGGCAGTTAGTCGCCTTGGCGGTCAGTGTGACAGTGGCGGTGTTGTTGGGTATGGCTTGGCAAAAAAGAACCCAACGCACACAGGAACACGGGCTGAATTTAGGCTTGGAAGCGTATATTGGTCGTACGGCAGTGGTCAGTCAGGATTTTGTACAGGGCCAAGGTCGTATCCGGCTAGATGACAGTTTTTTTAGTGCTTATGCCGACCAACCCATTGTGGCCGGTCAATCGGTAGTGGTGGTGGGCGTAGGCAATTTGGGTTTACAGGTTCAATTGGTATAGCAACTCATGACAAATATTCGTCCTTTTAGACAAAAACACCCCCAACTTGGGGAGCAGGTTTGGGTGGATCCCACCTCGGTCATTATTGGGGATGTAGAAATTGGAGCAGATAGCTCCGTTTGGCCTTATGCGGTGATCCGAGGCGATATGCATTCGATTCGTATTGGGCAGCGTTGTAGTATTCAAGATGGCAGCGTATTACACATTACGCATGCAGGTCCTTTTAACCCAGACGGTTTTCCCTTGACCTTAGGGGATGATGTGACCGTAGGGCATCAGGTCACGTTGCATGGCTGTACGTTAGGCAGTCGTATCTTGGTTGGCATGGGAGCCACCGTCATGGATGGCGCTGTGATCGAGGATGAGGTGGTCTTGGGGGCGGGTAGTTTGGTACCTCCTGGTAAAACCTTAAAAAGCGGCTATTTATATGTGGGTAGCCCAGCTAAAGCGGTAAGACCTTTGAGCGATCAAGAAAAAAGCTATTTTACGTATACGGCGAATAATTACGTCAATTTAAAAAATGAGTATATAGCGCAGGAGGCTGAAAAAGTAGCTCTTGGGCGTGAGCAAGCGGTAGCGTCTGGACGCGCTTAAGGGGGCGATGCTCGTCTCGGCCTATAGGCCGCGAAGCTTGCCGCGTTAATTGGTTGCATTAGGGGTGATCTGTGCTAGTGCCGCCTTTAACACATCAGCAAAAAACAGGGTTTGGCGTACGTCTTTGCCTTGTTGTAGTTTTTTTCCAAACAATGGCAGAGGCTTGCGCAAGATAGAAAGATACCGATCTACGCGTTGTAAAATGACTAAGATTTGTGGGTTAGGTGCAGTGCGTAAATAATGACACAGCAAATCCGTGCCAAGCGCTATATTTTCCTGTAAATGCGTCGCCAAGGAATTAAAGCACAACAACACGTCATAGGCCTGAGCAACGGCCAACGGCATGGCATTGCCCGTATTTTCCTCAAAATCAATACGATAAATGGTGTCATCTTTAATTGTTAGATTACGAATTTGGGCACCACCATGCCATTGTTTTGCTTGGTGCAAAGCAATTAACTCGTCCACAATGGCATAGAACAGATCTTGGGCATCTGGAGTGCGTCGTAAACGATGTTCTAAGGACTCACCACAATGTTCCATGATGATGTAGTGGTCTGTTTGGAAATAGAGAGCAGGAACAGCGAGTTGCAGTTCGGCCAGCTGTATAAGCCGTTGTGCCTCGTGATCAATACCCCCAGCTCGTAGATCTTTAGGGCGCACCTTTACTTTAAAAACGATGCGACAAGCCAGCGAACCCAACCACTCCAACCAGGTACGGCTAGGCTCGCGTCGTTCAAATTTAACGACGTATGACTGGTCTTCAACGGATAAAATAACAGGATCCGTTTGTTCTTCTAGTAATAAAGGTCGGATTTGCTGTTGAAGACTACGCTGGTGGGATATAGGGAAAGATTTCATGTTTTTGTTAGCAAAGAGCGATTATGTTATCGCCCATTCAAACAAAAATGTCAATTTGATGACTGATAGATGAATTATAGCGAGTGACATGGGCTCTAGGACTTTTGCTCTAATACAGTTAGACCGCGCTGCCATTAAAAAAGCGCTGTTATTGGCTCTATCGGCTTGGCTTTCTTTTTTGATTGCTTTGCTGCTCGGTGTAGAGAACCCATATTGGGCGGCGATGCCGGTCTGGGTGATTGCGCAATCCACTCGTGGGTTGACCTTAGAGCGTGCGATTTACCGTGTGTTGGGTACCCTAATTGGTGCAGGTGCGGGCTTACTGATTCTGTTAACGGCACAGCCGATTTGGCAATTAGCCCTCATGGCAGGGGTGGTGTTTTTAAGTGCGGGCGCTTTGCATTTAGTAAATAGTGTGCGTAGCTATATGGCCCTGCTGTCGGGCATTACGGTCTCGGTGGTAGTATTGCCTGCTTTGTTAGCACCAGATCAGGCCTTTGATTTAGCCTGGGCCCGTATTCAATGTACTTTGATTGGGGTCATCGTAGGCACCTTAATTACCGGTTGGGGTACACCAAAAAGTCCACGCCAACGTTTTTATGAACAGGTCCGCCAGTTGGCGTCGGATGCTGTGAAAACGGCTGTGTTGCTGCTCACCCAAAAAGAACAACATCGTATTGACCAAATGCTGCGTCAAGTCAATATAGATATTTCACAGCTAGAGGCTCAAGCTGCCAGTACCGCCGCGGGCTCTGTGGATGGCCATAAGCGCAATGCCTATGTAGAGGCACTGTTGTTTGCTGCCCTAGAGACCTTAGCTGCAGCAAGGCAGTTGCACTTTCAAATTCAACGCGGCTTACAGGTTTCTCCCGCAGCCATTCAACAGTTGCAAGATTTTAGTGACCAGTTTGCTAAAGGACTGCCGTTGGAGCCTTTTTATAAACAAGACCCAAACCTCATAACAAACAAGGTCAGCTTGGCACGACTGCGACGCGCCTTAGGGCAGATGAAGCGTGCTGAGGCGGCGTTGTTTTCTGATCGTTTTCCTTTTTGGCGCACCGGAGTGTCGTTGCGACGCTTTGACGCCGGGCGCGATTGGATTACGGCGCGCCGTACGGCTTTCGTGTCAGCGATGGCGGCTTTTAGTGCAGGCTTAGTGGCTTATTTGACGCAAAATCCAGCGCTAGAGTTAGCTGCAACCGGGGTCTCTATTTTCTCTATGCTGTTAGGGTCTTTGCCTCGGCCGCATCTTATTGTTCGCTTTGTGATCACAGGAGTGACCATAGGCTCAGTGGTCGCGGCTTTATATCGATTAGGTTTACAGCCTTATGTGCAAGATCCTGTCTGGATGATGCTCAGTCTAGTGCCCTTTTTATTAGTGGGGGCCTTGGCGCGAACCAATCCACCTACGATGATGCCCGCTTTAGATGCCATGATGTGTTTTCTGTTGGCTAGCCAAGTGGGCATGCCTGCAGCCCCTTTGGGCGAGGTGCTGCAAGGTTCGGGTGCCCTGATCTTTGGTGCCGCCATGGTGTGTGGCAGTTTTTATTTATTACCACGCCAAACGGATACGTGGGCCCGAACTATTCTAGAGCAAATCACTAAAGAGTTACGTGGCTTGGTACAACAGCGCACGCCTCGAGGAGTATCGCATTGGCGTGCCCGTATTGCCCGACAGATTTTAAAACTGTTGCAATGGATGGGGGATCAAACCCCAAGAGGCTTATTAGCCTTAGTCAATTTTGGTTATGCCGTGATTGCTTGGCATCGGCTTACTGCAGCCGGATCGGGCTATGAGGCACTAGGACTGCAGGTGCAGTCCATCTTGGCAGACTTTGATGAGAACCCCACGCAGTGCAGGGAGGCCTTGTTAGAAATAGCCAAAGAGATCGAGGACGCTGGGCTGCAAACAACCGTTTACGACATAGCAGATGCGTTAGAGGACTCCAAGCCGCTCTGGCTCTTTTTGCAAGCCGATTGAAAAAGACCGCTCAGAATCATGGCATGATTTTGTGTGCACGGCCTTGGTGCTCAGGTAGAGAGCAAGCTCAACACTGGGGAAATAGGCAGGTATACTATGCGCTATGAAACGCGTCGCATCTGTCTTTTTACTCTTAGTTGTCTCTTTTTCACTCTCTGCCAGCGAACTGGTCAGCCGTAAAAACGAAATTGGGCATCGCAATTTCTCGCGGGCCAAAACACTGCTACCAGATATACATCAAGGCTTAAACCAGACCTTTTATTGTGGTTGTTCGTATCAGGGCAAAGAGGTCAATCACAGCTCCTGTGGCTATCGTATCCGCAAAGATCCGCGTCGAGCCTCACGCATCGAGTGGGAGCACGTGGTCCCAGCCTGGGCAATGGGACACCAGCGCCAATGCTGGCAAAAAGGCGGGCGCTCGTACTGTGCTAAAAATGATCCTGTTTTTACCAAAGCCGAAGGTGATCTGCATAATTTAGTCCCTGCTATTGGCGAGATAAATAATGACCGCTCTAACTATCGTTTTAGTGTGTGGACGCGACAACCTCGTATGTATGGACAGTGCCAAATGCTGGTGGACTTTAAAGGTCGTCGTGTGCAGCCCCCTGAACAGGCACGGGGCAAAATTGCACGCATTACCTTTTATATGGTGAATGAATACCGCCTTAATTTAAGTGCTCAAGAGCGACGTTTGTACTGTATTTGGGCTAAGGCTTATCCGGTAGATCGTTGGGAGCAAATCCGTAATCAACGTATTGCTGCGGTTCAAGGCAATGTGAACCCCTTTATCTCCGATCCACGTCTGATTGAGCGGGTTTGTCGCTGAGTTTGGCCCTCTGTTTCATCCCTGTGAATTAAGTCTCTAAAATAGTGGATATCTTTTTTGTCAAGAGTGAAAGTTTCTTTTTGTTGCATAAATATTGACCTAAGAGGTGGTCTTTAATCAGGACTGAACTTTGGCAAAAAAAACAAGCGATTCTATTTTTCACTTAAAAATCATCTTGTAAGTGATTGATTAAAAACAATAAAAAACTGTATTTTACCTAAAACCTCTCGAGCGCTCATAGCATAGACAGATTCGATATTTCAACCGTTTTGAGGTTTCCTAGGGTTTCTACTAGGCTCTAAATAGCCATTAAAGTTATCCCCAAAACCTGTGGATAACCTTGTTGATAAGATGTTGATATTTTGCGCAAAACCGCATCAATGGCGAATCTGAGGTTCATTGTCTATTAATTAACACAAACGTCATATTTCTCGGTTTTTACGGCGAAAATAGTGGTGTTAATGAGGGAGTTTTACGCGATGACATGTTGCATAAAATAGACTGCAACAGATAAGGCTTAGACAAATACAAAAACAGGTAAGGGCTGTTTTCATGCCGAAATGGTCAGTGAGGTGTCCCGTTGCCAAAATAGGCAAAATTGCCCCAAGATAAGCAATAATTAAATAGCTAGAGGTGACAGCGGAGCGCTGTTCAGGTTGGGCTACACGGTTCACTATGCCCATCCCTGCTATCAGACATAAGCCGTGACCAAAGGCAATCACAATGACTGAGCTAATAAACAAGAGCGCAGAGGCGTACCAGAGGTTGGTGATTAAGAGCAGGTTGCTAAGGACAAAGCTGGCCAGACCAATCAGTAGGCTGCGTTTTAAAGGCCAGCGCCGTACCAATAGTTGGAAGCCCGAGGACATAAACAAGATGACGCCTATGGAGACACCACTGACGGCAGGCCCGTGCCAAGGTACCATGTTTTGCATAAAGCTGGGAGCTAAGGAGGCAAAGAGGCTAAACATGGCAAAGGTCGCAAATGCGGTAAAGCTTCCTAGCAAGAAGGGCGCACGCGCTGCCTGACTGGGGATAGCTAGGGAGGGACGCCACAGGGCTTTGGACTTAACGGGTGGGCTAGCGGGTTTATGTTCTGCGGTCGACAGCATGAATAGCGTATAAATTGCAACCAGGCCCATCAAAACCGAAGGGATATAACTGCTACGCAGTGGGTAGGCGGTCCATTGTGCAATCAGGCCACCTGTTACTGGTCCCAAACCAAAACCAAAGGCGATCAATAAACTGCTCATGGCAGCTGCTCGTTGTAAATCTTTAGATCGGTTGAGCTTGGTCAAACCTATAGAGGCGGCGGTGACAATCAGACTCGAGGCGAGTCCAATCGTAATGCGACTGTACAGAAAGGACCAGTAATCCCAAGCGAGGGCAGAAAAAAGAATGCCAATCGTAACTAGGATCAGACCGCCGCGTAAGACAAAAATAAATCCACGTTGGTCACTGATGCGTCCTAAAAAGAGCAAACTCATCAGCGCCGAGCCCATATAAGTGACATACAGAACTGTAATATCACTGGCACTGAGTCCCCAAGCTTCTTGGTAGAGTGGATAAAGGGGGCTGGCTAGAGCTGTCCCCATCACCCCTACAATCATGGCAAAACAAACCCAAAGATAAGGACGTCTTTGTATTTTATTTTTAATTTTGGTGTAGATGCTCATAGGTGAAGAAGGGGCTAGAAAGGCTTAAACAATGATCTTAGCATGCGGCTTTTAGGATGGTCTGTTTGCCTGGTCTGTGTCCAAAGGGTGTAGAAAATTACCAGGCAAAAAGAGCCTAAAGAGGCCTTTTGCTAAGGTGTACGGCAAGCCTCGATGTTCAGGACACAATGCATGGCTATCATCATTAAAAACGCCAAGCTATACAGCGACTTTTCTTTTGGCCTTGTGCCATTTCAACGGTTTGCACATCGCGAGCATGCACCGCTTTGAGCTGCTTATAGAGAGCAGGCAGAATGGATTCGCGTGAGACCAGAGTGGTAAAGCAGGCGATCTGTTGTTTGAAGTGAGTGCTTTGCTGAATCATACGGCTGATAAAGGCCAGCTCACCGCCCTCACACCAGAGCTCATTACTTTGCCCCCCAAAATTGCGTTGTGTGTTTTGTTTACCTAGGCCTTTCCATTTGCGATGGTTTTGCTGTTTAGCTTGTTCGGCCGAGTTAAAAAAGGGCGGGTTGCACATAGAAAGAGCGAAGCGTTCTTCGGGTAGCACCACTTGCTGAAAAATATGCTGTGGGTTTGGTTGATGGCGCAGCTGAATTTTGTCTTGTAGGTGATTGTCGTTAATGGTTTTTTGTGCCGCGGCAATGGCCTTTTTATCAATGTCTACACCCACAAAAGACCATTGGTATTCGGCCTGTCCCAATAGCGGGTAGATGGTATTTGCCCCCACGCCGATGTCGAGAATACGAATGGCTGGTCCCGTGGGAATCGTGCCCTGATGCGAGGCAGCGAGAAGGTCGGCGACCACATGAATGTAGTCAGCACGCCCAGGAATGGGGGGACACAGATAATTATCTGGAATATCCCAGAATGTAACCCCATAATCTGTTGCCAAAATGGCTGCATTAAGCAGTTTCACAGCCGTTGGGTTGGCAAAATCAATGGTGTAATGCCCAGCTGGATTTAAGCGGGTGTATTGCTTTAGCTCGGGGCGTGCCGCATAAAGGCGTTCGAAGTCGTAGCTGCCGGTGTGGCGATTGCGAGGGTGAAATAAAGACATGAGTACTAAAGTAACAATAAGATCGTAGCTAGTGTACCGTGAATTGCGCTCTGTCCCGGGCCTGAGGGCGAGATTTAGTGCGCACAGAATCAAAACCCACCTACAATATGACGTGACGATGAAGTCGTAAGAAAGAATTCAGTGGGGTATAGGTGAATATTCGATTTTTAGAAACATTTGTATGGGTTGCTAAGCTGGGTAGTTTTAGGGCTGCAGCCAGTCAGCTACACCTAACACAGGCGGCCATTTCTGGGCGTATTGCGGCTTTAGAAAACGATGTGGGACAAAAGCTGTTTGAGCGTCACGGCCGTCTGATGCGTTTGAACACAGCGGGTAAAACACTGCTACACCATGCGGAACAGATTTTGCGTGTAGAACATGATTTGCGCCAAGAGTTAACCGGGCCGACCTTATTAAGAGGACGAGTGCGTTTAGGGGTGATTGAGTCCATCATTTATACCTGGTTTCCGCAATTTTTAGCCCAACTGCAGCAGCAACATCCTGATGTGGAAATCGAGCTGACAGTGGAGTCCAGCCGACGCTTACACGATTTGCTAAAGCGTGGTTTGATTGATGTGGCATTACAAACGGATCCTGTCATAGAAAAAGGATTACGTAATACGCCGTTAGGTCGTTTTTCTATGTCTTGGATGTTTGCAGCGGATTCGACTGAACAACTTCCTTCTGATCTAGGCACCTTATTATCCGAGTGGACCATCGTCACGTTTCCACGTTATTCACAACCACATTTGTTCCTGTTGGAGCTGTTGGAAAGTGAAGGAATTCTAATCGAACCACGCATTCACTTTGTGTCATCCATTGCAGCAGGCATGCAGCTGCTGCAGACGGGACAATGTGTAGGTGTTTTGCCGGCGGCGGTCTTTGATCACGAGACTAAACCTGCCTTATTCAAAACGATAGATTACTTGCCAAACTTAGCAGATATGCAGTTGGTAGCGAGTTGGCGACCAGAAATCGTCACTGGGCTAAGTACTGAAATGGTGCGGTTAAGCCTAAGCGAAATGAAAAATTATGCGATGAAAAATGATGTGGCTTTTGCAGCAACCGAACTTCCTGTTTTTCAGGTATAGCGGGTTTACCCTTAGTTAAAGCAGGTGTTTATGGACAAAGCACGGAAATTATAGCGTTCTAATTGATCGCTTTTTGTTATCAATCGGAGTAAATAAAAACGGCTTGAGTTTAGAGGGTATGCATCGCAAACTATATCTAGTCATTGTTTTTATATATGGGATTAGACATGCAATCTTCAGCAGAAAATACAGCCTTAAAACAGGATAAATGGCAGTTTTGGGTGGATCGTGGCGGTACCTTTACTGACATCGTGGCTAAAAAGCCAGATGGTGATCTCACCACCTACAAATTGCTTTCTGATAATCCTGAGCAATACCCTGATGCTGCTTTAGAGGGCATTCGTCGTCTATTAGGTTTGACCTCAGATCAGCCTATCCCTAGCGATCAAATCTCTGCAGTCAAAATGGGAACCACTGTGGCCACCAACGCGTTGTTAGAGCGTAAGGGTGATGACACAGTCCTATTTATTACCAAAGGCTTTAAAGATGCCTTGCGCATTGGTTACCAAGCCCGCCCCCATATTTTCCAACGCCATATTGTGCTACCAGAGTTGTTGTACGGTGATGTGGTAGAGGTGAACGAGCGTGTGCACGCCGATGGTGAGGTTGAAACCCCATTAGACCTAGAGGCAAGCCGTCAGCAATTACAAGCCGCTTTTGATAAAGGTTACCGTGCGATTGCCATCGTGTTGATGCATGCTTACCGCTTTCAGGAGCATGAGCTACAACTGGCTGAATTAGCCCGTGATATTGGTTTTACTCAAGTTTCTGTTTCGCACCAAGTCAGCGCTTTGATGAAAATCGTGGGTCGTGGTGATACCACTGTGGTGGATGCCTATTTGTCCCCGGTACTGCGTCGCTATGTGAATCGCGTCGCGAGCGAGCTAGACCAAGTCCGTTTGATGTTCATGCAATCCAATGGTGGTCTTACTGCCGCTGATCACTTCCAAGGTAAAGACGCCATTTTGTCTGGTCCTGCCGGTGGAATTGTGGGAATGGCACGTATTGCTTCGGCCTTAGGCGCTGATAAGCTTATTGGTTTTGACATGGGGGGGACCTCCACCGACGTTTCTCATTATGATGGCCAGTTTGAGCGTGTCTTTGAAACAGTGGTTGCTGGCGTTCGTCTACGTGCTCCGATGATGAATATTCATACGGTAGCTGCCGGTGGTGGTTCCATTGTGCACTTTGATGGTCATCGTATGCGTGTGGGCCCTCACTCCGCCGGTGCTTACCCCGGTCCAGTGGCCTACCGTAATGGTGGCCCTTTGACCGTGACGGACTGTAACGTCATGCTGGGCAAACTACAGCCAGAATTTTTCCCTACCATTTTTGGTGAAAATGCTGATCAGCCTTTAGATGTGGCTGAGGTACAGCGCCAATTCGCGCAGCTGGCGGATGACATTGAAAAACAAACCGGCGTACGCTCCACACCAGAGCAAGTGGCCGAGGGCTTTATTCAAATCGCCGTCTCCAACATGGCTAATGCCGTGAAAAAAATCTCCATCGAACGCGGTTACGATGTGAGTCAATATACCTTGGTGTCCTTTGGTGGTGCCGGTGGTCAGCACGCTTGTTTGGTTGCAGATGCGTTAGGCATGCGTCGTGTCTTGATTCACCCATTCGCTGGGGTGCTGTCTGCTTACGGCATGGGTCTGGCTGATATTACTGCCATGCGTGAAAGCAGTGTGGAATTAGAGCTTAATAACGATCACCTGCCTGAGTGTGAAGCACGTTTAGAAGATTTGGCCAAAGACGCCCGTGCCGAGGTATTAGCTCAAGGTGTGTCAGAGCAGCACATTCAAGTACTGCCCCGTGTACACCTGCGTTACGACGGTACAGACTCCGCGATTGTTGTGAACTTTGGCTCCATCGAAGACATGGTTGAGCAGTTCAACGCTTCTTACTTACAGCGTTACAGCTTCCTCATGGAAGATCGCGCGCTGATTATAGAGGCTGTTTCCTTAGAGGTGATTGGCCAGAGTGGCGAGCAAGTAGGTGTGAGCACACCAACGGATCAAGAAAAACCGTTGCCAGCGGCTTCCGCTACGGCATCTGTATTTTCTCATGATGAGGCGCACCAGACTCCGATTTATGATCGTAGCCAGCTACAAAGCGGTATGCGTATCCAAGGTCCAGCCATCGTGTTTGATACGAACGGTACCACCATGGTGGAACCCGAGTGGCAGTTAGAGCTACTCAGTGGCGGTGAAATGCTCTTGTCTCGTGTAAAAGCCAAAGAGCAATCCGTAGCGATTGGCACAGATGTTGATCCCGTGATGCTAGAGATTTTCAACAATCTATTCATGGCGATTGCGGAACAAATGGGCGTAACCTTGGCTAATACGGCCTTTTCCGTCAACATTAAAGAGCGCTTAGACTTCTCTTGTGCTTTGTTTGATGCCGAAGGTAACTTGATTGCAAATGCGCCCCACATGCCTGTGCACTTAGGCTCCATGGGCGAAAGTATTAAAGCCGTCATCAAGAAAAACGAAGGCCAAATGCAGCCAGGGGACACCTATGTATTAAACGACCCCTACAATGGTGGCACTCACTTACCCGATATCACTGTAGTGACGCCAATTTTTGATGAAGCGGGCGCCGAAATTCTGTTCTTTGTGGCATCTAGAGGTCACCATGCGGATGTAGGCGGTATGACACCTGGCTCCATGCCTCCGCACAGTCGCAGCATCATCGAAGAAGGCGTACTGATTGACAACTTCAAGTTGGTGGAAAAAGGTCAAATTCGTGAAAAAGCCTTCCGTGAATTATTGGCTTCGGGACCTTACCCAGCACGCAACATCGATCAAAACTTAGCTGATATGCGCGCTCAGATCGCGGCTAACGAAAAAGGCGTCCAAGAACTACATCGCATGGTACGCACCTTTGGTTTGGACGTGGTTCAGGCTTATATGCAGCACGTACAGAACAACGCAGAGGAATCCGTACGTCGTGTGATTGATGCGCTACAAGATGGTGAGTTCAGCTATGAAATGGATTGTGGTGCACAGATCCGTGTGGCGGTAAGCGTCAACAGCGAAGAACGTAGTGCGGTTGTGGACTTCACTGGTACGTCAGCACAGTTAGATAGCAACTTTAATACGCCTAAAGCGGTGTGTATGGCTGCGGTGCTGTATGTGTTCCGCACCTTGGTAAATGACGAAATCCCAATGAACCAAGGTTGCTTGAAACCCATTAAGGTGATTATCCCTGAGGCATGTATGCTCAATCCTCAGTATCCTGCTGCTACCGTGGCCGGTAACGTGGAAACCTCTCAAGCGATCACGGATACCTTGTATGGGGCGTTGCGTGTGATGGCGTCTTCGCAAGGTACGATGAACAACTTCACTTTCGGTAATGACACCTATCAGTATTACGAAACCATTGCCGGTGGTGCGGGTGCCGGTATGATTTTACGTGAGGATGGCAGCACAGAGCTGTTCCCAGGAACAGACGTGGTACAGACGCATATGACGAACTCTCGTCTGACTGATCCTGAAATCTTCGAGTGGCGCTATCCTGTGCTCTTAGAGGAATTCTCCATCCGTCTAAATAGTGGTGGTAAAGGTGCAGTGAATGGTGGGAACGGTGGTACACGCCGTATTCGCTTCCTTGAGCCAATGACCGCCTCTATATTGGCAAACCATCGTCGTGTGGCACCGTTTGGTATGGCCGGCGGTGAAGACGGAGAGGTGGGGTCTAACTACGTAGAAAAAACGGATGGCAGTCGTGTTGAGCTAGGTGCAACGGGTTCCGTTGAAATGCAAGCAGGCGATGTATTTGTGATCCATACACCAGGTGGTGGTGGATTTGGCAAGAAATAGGGAAAATTGCCAAGTGAATTAAATTGCCCCCAAGAGCTTGTATGAAAGTACAAGCTCTTGGGGGTTTTTTGTGGGGGCTAGGACGTTGAATGCACGGTGAGCTCACCTCTCAAGGTAGGTCTTCTGTGTGAGCAATCGTTCCTCAATGGGGTGCAGTCGAATCAGATGAACCTTGTTCATTTTTCAATAAAGGTGCCGTCTACATAAAACCACTGGTTATTTTCCCAAACAAATTGACTAATTTCGTGTAGACGAGAAGCGCGACCATGAAGACGGTGACGAGCGACAAACTCGACCTGCTGCTGGGTGGCGCTCAGAATATCGTGGCGCTTAATTTGCAGGCCTAGCCATTTCAGTCCTTCGGGGTTAGGGCTTAGCTCTGTAGGACGCGTGCTAGGGTGCCAAGTGGCCAATAAGTAATCCAATAAGTCGAGCACAAAGGCACTATAACGTGAGCGCATGAGTTGCTCCGCATCGGGGGCTTGTAGATAGTGTTCGCCTTGATGCCAACGCTGACAACATTGCGCGTAGGTTTTATGGCTTTGGCAAGGGCAGGGTTGAGTGGAAACGGTCATAGAAAGAGTAGAGGGAGCTTAGTAGGCGTGGGCAGTCAGGCTACACCCAATAAAGACTAGAGCGAAGTGTCTAGATAAAAAGATGGTAACCCTATACGTATAGGTAAAATAGGTAAAGGGCGATAGAAAAAGGGAACTGAGCCAGTCCCCTAGGAGAGTAGTCTTATGTGTAGACTACGCCGTCACATTGATTTTGGTGCCTACCATGCCTGTCTGCGCTAAAGGCTGTGAGCCTGTGGCTGAGTTGACTAGACTTAATAGATGATTAGCCTGATTATCTAACACCTTTTTAAGTAGCAGGTTGTCTTTTTCTTGGATCATGTTCCAGTGTTGCAGAGAAAGCGCTGCGCCCACTGTACCTTCGATGGAACCTGACATAATGAACTCCTATAGTGGGTTAGCAAGTCATTCCATTATACAGAAAAATGTATGTGAATCGAGATTATAAGGAAAGAGAGGTACGAGTCGGGATGCGTTGAGCCGCTTTGTTTTCTCTTTGAAAACAATAGCTTCTGTAGGGCTAGGCAAAACGACTCAAGTTATGCCATAATTACAATCTTTGATTGGTGTGATTACTGGTTACACCCTCAATTAGCCCCTCTAGCTCATGCTTGGTTAGAGCAGTGGACTCATAATCCATTGGTGCGCGGTTCGACTCCGCGGGGGGGCACCAAAATTAAGCTCTAGGTTATCACGACTTAGGGCTTTTTTTGTGCCCATCCTAAACGCTACCCCCCACAGATACCCCAATTATTCACCAAAATGCGCGGAAAGCCTCGTCGTTTAGGGCGAAGAGGATGTCAACATGGCATTCAATGATGATGTATGGTTAGCACATAGTTTATGTGGGGCATCAGCTTTTATTTATATCAAAATGGTATAAGCTGCTAACTGTACTGTTCAGTTGAAAAGGAATGCAATGCGGATTTGGGTGGATGCGGATGCTTGTCCGGTGGTGATAAAAGAAATTCTTTATAGAGCCGCGCAGCGTTGGCAGAGATCGTTAACGTTGGTGGCGAATCAGATGTTACGTACACCGCCTTCGCGATTAATTAATGCAGTGCAGGTGCCCAGAGGCTTTGATGTGGCGGATGAATATATTGTGCAGCATGTCAAGGCGGGAGACTTGGTAATTACTGGTGATATTCCTTTGGCAGCACAGTTAGTTGCTAAGCATGCGCACGTGCTCAGCCCTCGCGGCGAGCCATTTACCACCGAAAATATACAAGAGCGTTTATCGATGCGAGACATGTTGGAAGAGCTGCGTAGCGCTGGGGTGGAGACGGGTGGACCTGCCGTTTTTAATCAAACTGATCAACGTGAGTTTGCCAATGCGCTAGATCGCTTAATGATGAAGTTGAGTCGCTCCAGCAAGGTTTAATCGACTATGAATCAAAGGACGGCGTTGCCGTCCGCGCTATTCATCCCCGCCCTGAATGACAGAGCTTTTCGCGCATTCTGGTAAATCTGAAATAATTGGATTTAATGTGGCTATGACAAATAAAGTTAGCTTGGTGATTAAATGAAACACATAAAAATTCTTCCCAATAATGATAAAACGAATGGCTGGAGCCTCTTGTCTAAACCACGCACACCTAATCCGGCTTTGTGTCAGGATATCTCAGCAGATTGGGTGGTGGTAGGAGGGGGCTTAGCAGGCTTGGCTGCTGCACGACGCTTAGCGGAGCATCGTCCGCATGAGTCGGTGGTATTAGTAGAGGCTGATGCGGTTGGAGAGGGGGCGCAAGGGCGTAATTCAGGTTTTGCTATTGATGTTCCACATAATGTGGGCAGCGCTATGGGTGAGATGGAAAACGCCCAACGGCACTTGCGATTATCGCGAGCGGCGATTAGTCACCTCTCTGATCAAGTGAAGACGCACCAGATACAGTGTGACTGGAACCAGTCAGGTAAATTTCACGCGGCGGTATCAGATAAAGGCATAAGACAGATTCTTCAGCCAACTAGGAAAACCTTGGAGTCGTTAAAGGAGCCTTACGAGTGGCTAGAAGGAAAGGCGCTACATCAAAAGCTAGGGTTTACTCACTTTAAGGCGGGTATTTATACCCCCGGCACCGTATTGCTCAACCCTTCAGCCCTCTGTAAAGGGTTGGCTGATAGCTTGCCCAGTAACGTCGTCTTATACGAAAAAACACCTGTGACTGGTTTGCATCAAGAAGGTCAAATCAAATTGGTGACCCCAAAGGGGACGATTACAGCCAAAAAGCTGGTGTTAACGGTCAACGTCTTTGCCGAGCAGTTTGGTGCTTATAAAGAACGTATTATCCCTATAGCTGCTCATGCCAGTCTCACCAGACCGTTAACCGCCTCAGAACAAGAGGCCTTGGGTGGACTGCAATCGTGGGGCTTAACACCAGCCAACGCTTTTGTCGGTATTACCATGCGGCGCACCAATGACCAACGTATTCTCATCCGTCAGGGGATGAGCTACGAGCCCAAATTAGTGAAAAGCAATACGGAGCGTGAGCAAGCGCGCGCTATTCACCAGCGCCTATTTGATGAGCGTTTCCCCATGTTAAAGGGCGTGGTCATGGAGCATACCTGGACAGGCTTTCTTGCCGTTTCCCGGAATGGGGCTCAAGGTTTTGGTGAAATCGCGCCTAATATCTACTCGGCGGTCTGTCACAATGGCGTTGGCTTAACCAAGGCGACAATAGGCGGCTTGTTGTTAGCAGACCTCGCTTGTGGAATAAGCAACCCGTTGCTTGAGGACATGCAGGCGTTGGGTCAGCCGTCGCCCTTGCCACCACGCCCTTTTCTGGATGTAGGGGTACGGACTCGCTTTGCCTGGGAACTTTGGAGCGCGAGAAAAGAGGCGTAAGGGTTTGTTTTTTCGTTTGGCTGAGTCAAACTGTTTTGTGGCTCTTGGGTATCTACGAGGTCTGACTCATCGGGTGATGAACGCGTGAGCAATGATAATGAAAACAATTTCCATACAAAAACGATCGCAAGAGCCCATCAGCTGTAGTAGCTGTCGTGCTGCTTGCTGCCGGCTAGAGGTGATGCTTATTGGCGACACGGGTGTCCCTGACCGACATGTTGTGGTGGATGAGTGGGGAGCGGAAAGCATGCGGCGTTTGGAGGATGGCTGGTGTTCGGCGATTGATCGTCAAACCTTTTTATGCACTATTTATGAAAATCGTCCGTGGATTTGTAGAGAGTTTGAAACGGGTTCTTATGAGTGCCTAGAGGAAAGGGCAGTGTTAGGTGTGAGGTAGGTCAAAGAAAGCGTATTTAGGTACTAATAATCTTCACATAAATCAAACTAAAGTGTTTATGATTAAGAGTATTGCCATTAGATTATGAAAAAATCATTCTCTTTAATATAAAACTATAAACTGGTACTGCTATTAACATTATGCCAAAGTCCTCTTCAATTAAAAATATCTGTCTGTATCATCAGGATTTGGACTCTTTAAATGATAATGAGGGGGGGCTAGTCGAGGCGCTTAAAGAGTTAAACGACCTAAAAATAGCCTTTGATCAGCACGCTATTGTGTCGATCGCAGATGCTGATGGGCTGATCATTTGTTGTAATGACTTATTTTGCCAAATGACCCAATACTCCCGCGAGGAACTCTTAGGTCAGACGCATCATATTCTTAATTCTGGATATCATTCGGATGCCTTTTTTCAGGAGCTGTGGAAAGACATTAGCTCTGGAAAGGTCTGGAGGGGTGAGATCTGTAATCGCGCTAAAAATGGCGAGTTGTATTGGGTAGAGGCGACCATAGTTCCATTTTTAGGAAACGACGGTAAACCGGTTAAATATATTGCTATTCGTACCGATATTACTCAACGCCGCCTAGCTGAAAGTCGAATTTATCAGTTAGCTTGGCATGACTCTTTAACTGGGCTTCTGAATAGAGAGTTTTTATTCAAGGAGCTAGCCAAAACCATAGACGACAGCCCAGGGAGTCATGAGTATGGGGCCTTGATCTTGCTAGACATCGATCATTTTAAAGACATTAATGATTTGATGGGGCATGACTTAGGGGATAAGCTCCTACGACAAGTAGGGCAACGTTTACAAAGTTTGGCACATGGTAATGAAGTCGTCTCCCGTTTTGGTGGGGATGAGTTTATGATTTTAGTCACAGAGCTAGGCTCAGATAGTCAATCCGCGTTAGATCAGGCGGTTAATCTCGCAGAGCAAATTCGTCTAGCTTTAGGCGCCACATTTTATATTAATGGATTACAAATCCACTGTACTTGTAGTATTGGTTTGGTTGTGTTTGATGATGCTAATAACAATAAAACAGAGCTAGTCAAGCATGCGGACATGGCCTTGTATAGAGCAAAAGAACAAGGTCGAAATCGAGTCTCAGTTTTTGATAAACAACTACAAAACCAAGTACTAAACCGTAGTATTTTGCGGCAGGACTTGCAACAAGCCCTACGAAATAAAGAGTTTTATGTGCATTATCAGGTGGTAGTGGACAAGACACTAAGTCCTAGAGGCTTTGAGGCTTTAGTACGGTGGCAGCATCCGACCAGAGGGACGTTGGGCCCCGCTGATTTTATCTGCCTAGCAGAGGAAAATGGATTAATTATTCCATTAGGTCAGTGGGTGTTAGAGACCGCCTGTAAGCAACTAGTCGAATGGAGCAAAGACAGCAGCACAGCGTCCTTGCTTTTATCTGTTAATGTAAGTGCTATGCAGTTTGCGGACTCCCGATTTGTGACTAGTGTGCGTAGGATATTACAACGCACCGGAGTGAATCCCTCTTTGTTGCGCCTAGAGCTAACCGAATCAGTATTCCTTTCAGATGTTGAGAAAAACATTCTTAAAATGAATGAAATCAAAGAGTTAGGGGTGCAGGTTGCTTTGGATGATTTCGGGACGGGCTATTCCTCCTTGCAGTACTTAAAACGCCTCCCACTCGATTTGCTAAAGCTAGATAGTTCCTTTGTACGAGGTTTACCAGAAAACTCAGAGGATGTGGCGATTACAACTACCATCATAGCCTTAGCTCACTCTTTGGGCCTCCGAGTCGTCGCAGAGGGGGTTGAAACGGAGGCTCAGTTTAATCATTTGGTAGAGCTTGGCTGCGATTTATTTCAGGGCTATTGGTTGGGGCGGCCGCTGTCCGTGCAAAACGCAGTGGTTTTTAACCCCACCTCTCTATAAATGCCATAAGCCATGCGTTATCTCTATGTGCTTGTACCCAGTAAAACACCCCAATCGCAGTAAATACGGCGGTGATGGTTTTTTCAAATTGACCTGATCGCCATAAGCCACCCAAAATAGAGACGCGTTTATGAGGCCAGAACCAAGGCACGCCCATGGGGTTGGGCGCATCAGCTAAGATATGCGTGATGGCTCCTACACTGATACCGATTAAGGTGGCTGCATAATACGGCTCTAAATAATAAAACGCAAAATACATTAAGCCTAACCATAAAGGAGGCCAGTGTGTAATGGTTCTATGAGGAATAAGGGTACCGGCACGCATCCCTTTTTTGTGAACGGGGATTTCAATCCAGTCCGGTAGAGTGGTTGATGAGGCTGCAGCAAGCGCAGCAAATACTTCAGCGGTGTAGTTAAATCCTAGTGTGTGAACCAAAGCAGCGGCAAAAAAGCCGGCGCCTATACCTGTTAAACGATGACCTTTTCCTGTCATGCTACCTCAAGAAAATAAAACCTTAATGCACTGATTAAAAAACCAGTTGTGGCGTAAGTGTAACAAATGACAGAACGATGCATAAAAAAAGATGGAGCCCAGTTACATCGGGTCCCATCTTTTTTTGTGGCTACAGGAACTCAGCGAGACGACTCGGTGCTGGCTTAGCGCTGTGTCTGAACGCAGCAGGAGCGACCGGGGAGGAAGTTAAAGCACCGTACCCGTCAGTATCCAGGCTGCAACGGAAAAGTAAATCACTAATCCCAACACGTCGACCAGGGTGGCAACCAAGGGCGCCGACGCGCTGGCGGGGTCAAAGCCAAAGCGCTGTAGAGCAAAGGGGAGCATAGAGCCTAGGGTTGAGCCAAAGCAGACGATACCAATGAGAGAGGCCCAAATAGTGAACCCTATCAGTAAATAGTGCTCGCCATAATCATAAAAGCCTAAGTATTGCCACACAATAATGCGTATAAAACCAATAGCACCTAACCCTGTGCCTAATACAACGCCAGTCGGTAATTCGCGCAGCATGACGCGCCACCAATCTTTGATCTGAACTTCGCTCAAAGCGAGGCCACGGATCAATAAGGAGGTGGCTTGCGAACCGGAGTTACCACCTGAGCTCATAATTAATGGGATAAACATAGCGAGCACTACGGCTTTTTCTAGTTCTAGCTCATAGTATTGCATAGCGCTGGCGGTGAGCATTTCGCCTAAAAACAGAATAGCCAACCAACCACCGCGTTTGCGCAGCATCGTAGTAAAGCCGACCTCTAGGTAGGGCTTGCCAATGTGTTCAGCACCACCAAATCGTCCAAAGTCTTCGGCGGCCTCGTCCATGAGGGCATCAATCACGTCATCGACGGTGACAATACCAATCACTTGATTGTCTTCGTCCACGACGGGCAAAGCTAAAAAGTCATGGCGCCGAATAATGCGTGCAACCTCTTCGCGGTCCTCGTACGCATCTACAGTAATAGGTGTTTGCCCAGTCCAGAGATCCGTGAGAGGAGCCTGAGCGTCGGCACAGACTAATTGGCGTAGCGGCAAGACAAATCGTAACTTTTCTTCTGCATCGACGACGTAGATGGCGTAAACGGTTTCGCGGGTGCTTTCTACCTCGCGGATGTGCGCTAAAGTCTGCGCTACGGTCCACGTTGTAGGTACGTGGATGAATTCGGTGGTCATAATACTGCCCGCCGTGCCTTCGGGATAACTCATTAGCCGAAGCACAGAGGTGCGGGAGGTGGCGCTAAGCAAGCTGAGTGCTTGTTGTCGGGTGTCGGTCTCTACCAGGCTCAAAAGGTCAGCCAGGCGGTCTTCAGCGAGCTGGTCCAAAATATCGGCTCGACGCGCATGGGTCAGATGAGCGAGCAAAGCATCGTTATGTTTGAGCTCAGGGTTTTCTAAAAGCTGTATGAGCTCTGAACTGTCTAATTGCGCTGCGATTTTGACCGCTGGTGTGACCTTGAGCTGATTCAAGTAACTGACCGCATCAGCCACATGATCAAATTGTTTTAAATGGGCGAGAGAGGCTTGCATGAGGGATTAGTTATCCTTATTAATCCAAACGCGGCCTTCGAAAAGGCGGCGGGCCGTACGATAAAAAGAACCTGAGTGCGCATGCCACTGACCTTGTTTTTGCTCTACTTTCGCGTCAACGGTGAGCACACCTGAAGGCATGCCCAAGCGTAAAGCGGTGTCTGGATTCGCGTTAGCTCGTAGCAAATCCGCCACGATGCTACCTTTTATTCTCGCTGCCACAGCGGTACATAAAGACACCGTCAGCGGTAGCGCGCGGTGGGGTTGTCCGTTGGAGATCACGCGGGCAATCAGATCGGTTGCATCGGCCGGGATGGTTTCGCCTGTTAGTGTGGGGTTGTCTTGAGAGGCAGAGACGAACGCTACAAAGGGCACTATACGGTTTTGCTTGGCTGTTTCTAGGTCTGGAGCAATGCCCATTGCAACGGAGGCGTGTGTACGAATGCTCTCGAGGGTAGCCATCAATTGGGGCTGAGCTTCGAGTTGTTCGGGTAGCTCAAGGCCGGTGAGCCCAAGATCCGTAGCACGAACAAATACCGCCGCATTGGCGGCATCAATCATAGAGACCTCGAGTTGCCCTATACCTGGAATGGTGAGCGTGTCTTTGATGTGACCAGTGGGTAATAAATGACCCGTGGTGGCTCCGCCTGGTTGGATGAAATCCAACTTAATCGGGGCTCCGGTGCCGTACACGCCCGGTATGCTGAGATCACCTTGGTATTGGGTTTTTCCATTCGGGGTAGCAAAGGTGCTATGAATGATTTTTTTAGTGTTCGTATTATAGATGCGTACAGTGGTTATGTCGCCTGTTGGTTGAACTAAGCCTTGGTCTACTGCAAAAGGGCCGACGGCAGAGCTCATATTGCCACAGTTCCCTTGGTAACCCACGTGCTTTTCTTTGACGGCGACTTGAGCAAAGGTGTAGTCCACATCGGCCTCGGGATGAGAGGATGGCCCTACGATGCAGACCTTAGATAAAGACGAGACTCCACCTCCCATCCCATCTAGCTGTCTGCCGTAGGGGTCGGGGGAACCCATGGCAGCACAGAAAATAGCATCCCATTGGCTTTGGTCTGTGGGTAAATCTTTGGGTTGAATGAGTAAGGCTTTGCTGGTGCCCCCACGCATAAAAACCGCATCAATACTTGTTTGAGACATGATGAACTCCTCGAATACAGTAGACTGTGCTTTGTTAGTTGTGGATTGACTCCAGACTTAGCACGTGAGTGTTGTAAGATTAACGAATTATCTTTTTATGAAAAGGGCCTTCTTGCCATGACTCTTCAGCCTAAATTGCAACAGATGCAGATTAATGGAAAGGCGTTTAGTTATTTGCCTCTTCATGATATTCCAGATCTGGAAAGCCTCCCTTTTTCTTTACGCGTCTTATTAGAAAACGTCTTGCGCCAACATGTTTTGCGAGGCTTGGACAATCATAACGAAATACGCGCTATTTTGAATAGAGAGATCGACGCGGGGATTAGCTTTTATCCCGCTCGGGTATTCGGACACGATATTTTAGGCTTGGTGATGTTGCTGGATATGGTGGCCATGCGCGAGGCGGTGCATGATCATGGCGCGGATGCGACCAAAGTGCGGCCTACGGTGCCCACAGATGTGGTGATTGATCACTCCTTGCAAGTGGACAGCTGGGCAAACCCATTGGCGGCAGAGTTTAATTTGCGCCGCGAATATGAGCGCAATGCCGAACGTTTCGCTTTTTTGCGTTGGTGTGGGGCGAACTTTGATGGTGTCAGTGTGATTCCACCTGGCAAGGGCATCATGCATCAACTGCATCTGGAGCAAATTGGTCAAGTAGTGTGGACTGATAACGAGGCCCTAGCACAGCAAAGTTTACTGTATCCCGATAGCTGCGTAGGAACCGATAGCCACACCCCTATGGTGAATGGCTTAGGCATTTTGGCTTGGGGGGTGGGAGGCATCGAAGCAGAGGCCGTGATGGTTGGGCTGCCTGTGAGCATGCCTTTGCCCGAGGTGGTAGGGGTCAAACTAACCGGGCAGTTGCGCGAGGGTGTTTTGCCCACAGATCTGGTCTTGCTGATCACCGAAAAACTACGTGAACTGGGCGTGGTGGGTAAATTTATTGAGTTTTTTGGCCCCAGTCTAGATCAGCTGTCTTTGGGCGATCGCGGCATGATCGCCAATATGGCGCCAGAGTACGGTGCCACCGTGGTGTTTTTCCCAGTGGATCAGCAGACGTTGGACTATATGCGCACCACAGGGCGTGACGAGGATTTGGTGCAACGCGTAGAGCAATACAGCAAAAAACAAAAGTTGTGGCGTGATGCGTCTACACCCAGTCCCATCTTTGATGAGGTACTGACCATCGACCTAGACAGTATTCGCCCCAGTCTATCAGGCCCCAGTAACCCAGAGGATCGTTTTGACTTGATGGACGCCGTCGAACAGTTTGCCCAGCATCATCAGCGCATTGCTGGACGAGCAGTCGACACCAGCAAAGCCGTGCCGGTAGAGGGAGAGCCTTTTACTTTAACGGATGGGGATGTGGTGATTGCCGCCATCACCTCTTGTACTAATACGGCAAATGCCACCAATATGATGGCAGCAGGCTTGGTCGCGAAAAAAGCAGTAGCCAAAGGCTTAAGCGCCAAACCTTGGGTCAAAACCTCTTTGGTACCAGGCAGTCAAGTTACAGCGGATATTTTGCAAAAAGCGGGTTTACAGGACGCCTTAGATCAGCTGGGTTTTCATGTGGCTGGGTTTGGTTGTACCACCTGTAATGGCGGCTCGGGACCGTTGCCTCCCGCGATTGCACAAGCCATTGCTGACTACGATTTAGTAACCACTTCGGTGTTGTCGGGTAATAGGAACTTTGATGGGCGTATTCATCCTAGTGTGCGAGCTAATTATTTAGCGTCGCCGGCTTTAGTGGTGGTTTATGCGATAGCGGGCTCGCTAAATGTGGATGTGACCAACGAGCCCTTGGGACATGATGCTCAGGGCGACCCGGTTTATCTTAAGGATATTTGGCCTACCGCCCAAGAGGTCGCTGCCGCTGTTCAACACGCGTATGACCGAGATCTATTTATAAAGCGCTATAGCGAACTCTACGAGGGGGGCGAGCAATGGGATGCACTGGCTTCTGCAGCCGGGGCTACCTTTAGCTGGAATCCAGACAGCCATTACATTAAAAAGCCCCCGTACTTTGATGGGCTAGAGCTCACGCCTAGTCCGGTGCGCGATTTGATGCAGCTGCGTCCTTTGGTTATTTTGGGTGATTCGATCACCACCGATCATATTTCGCCTTCTGGTGCGATTAGCTTAGGTACGCCTGCGGCGGATTATTTATTAGCGCGTGGTGTAGAGCAAAAAGACTTTAATAATTACACCACCCGTCGTGCCAATCATGAAATTGTGATGCGCGCTACTTTTGCCAACATCCGTCTTCGTAATTTGATGACACCCGGCATAGAGGGCGGGGTGACTAAGCTGATGCCCGAAGGGGAGCAAATGCGTGTGTTTGATGCCGCGCAACGCTATCAGGAACGAGGCCAAGATCTCATTATTATTGCGGGCAAAAACTATGGCTGTGGTTCGTCACGCGACTCGGCAGCTAAAGGCGTGGCGTTGTTGGGAGTGAAAGCCGTGGTGGCGGAAGGCTTCGAGCGCATTCACCGCACGAATCTGGTTGGGATGGGGGTGTTGCCTTTGCAGTTCATGGCAGGTACTACTGTTGCCGACTTGGGCTTAGATGGCACAGAAACCTTTGATGTGTTGGGCTTAGAAACGGATTTAGGCGTGCACTCTACCGTACAGCTTTGCATTCACCGAACGAATGGTGAGCAACAGCTAGTGCCGCTGATGGCACGCCTAGATACCACCGAGGACGTGGAGTATTGGAAACACGGTGGTATTTTACCTAGAGTCTGGCGTAGCTATTTAGGCTAGCGGTTGCAGAGTTAGTTGGACTCGGGGGCTTGGGTTAGTTGTGCCAACATGACAATAAAGACCAATGGAACTAAGTTCAAGCCCAATTGAAAAATATCCGATGTGGGGAACCACTTTAAGGCGCCTGCATAACCAAAGCGAAAGAGGAGATCCATACCGTAATTACCTGGGTCTAAACGCATAATGGGCACTACACCTAAACCAATGATGCTGTGATAAGAAATCATGGTAGAGGTAAACACCGGCACACTGGTCCAAGAAAGCCAGTACAGCATCTGACCGCCTTGGTTGTCATTTTGCCAAAATCGGATGGAGCCATAGATGGCTACGAGATTTTGCAAGACCATTAAACCAAACAAAGTCAGGGCCAATAAGGACCCTGTAAACAGACCCAAGCGTGGCAGCAATACGTAGAGACCGACTAGGCCACCAAAAAAATAAGTCACACAGATAAGTTGGCGTAAAAAAGAAGACAGGTTAAATTTAGGCATTGGGCTATTCAGTCATAATGGGATGATCCATCTTATAGTATTACAAGATCGGGTGTTATATACAAAAACTCACACGCTGTTTTTAAATCTATAAGATAATTATGGACGATAAGTTTAAACGGTTTTTTTACCTAAAGGCATGACCTCTTTATGTTTTATGTTTTCCCTAATCCACAAACTATAGCTCAGTATGTGAGCACCCGTCTTATCGCCCTAATAAAAGAAAAACCTAATGCTGTATTGGGTTTAGCAACGGGTAGTACCATGGAGCCAGTGTACGAGGAGTTCATGTCACAGGTGACCTTACAAGACGTAAACGTGTCTTCTTTGGTGACGTTTAATCTGGACGAGTACCTTGGGTTAGGGGCTGATCACCCCCAAAGCTACCACTATTACATGCGTCAGCATTTGTTTAATCGTTTAGCTTTTGCGCAACATCAAACTTTTTTGCCGGATGGGGTTTGTACTGACCCAGAGGAGCAATGTAAGCAGTATTCCCAAAAGATAGCAGAGGTGGGTGGTATTGATTTGCAGCTTTTGGGCATTGGTACTAATGGCCATATTGGTTTTAATGAGCCTGGCACCTCCTTTAGCAGTCGTACGCATGTGGTCGGCCTGTCAGAACAAACTCGTCTGGATAATGGGCGGTTTTTTGATTCCATGGACCAGGTGCCTACTCAGGCTATTACGCTTGGCTTGCAGGACATCAGCGAGGCAAAAGAGATCATCTTGATCGCTACAGGCGCCAATAAAGCTCAGGTCATGTTAGACCTGTATCACAGTGATATCGATGAAAATATGCCCGCCTCTATCGTAAAAAAACACGATGTGCGGCCTGCTCATCCACCAAA
>DUNB01000037.1 GCA_012839585.1 Alcaligenaceae bacterium
CCTAACTGCGTTAAGTCCGCCTGTTTACGACCCAGAGCCGTGACCTGACCCAACGCGGATAAACTGCGTTGTAGTTCGGTGCCCACCTGACCGTCTTTGCCTAAAATTAAAACGCGCTGCATAGTCGCTAGCCTCTCCTAGATGTAGAACAATACCTGTTTGGCTTATATTGTAGCCCGCGAGGCCACTTTGTTGTGATTGATAGATAATGGCAATGGTATGATGCTTCTTTTGGTTTTATTTGGCTGCCGCAACCGCACCGTATGAATACCCCACCCCTTTTTTCTTTGCAACGTCTATGTCAATGGCTAAGACCCACGGCCTGTGCCGCGGCCCTTTTGTGGGGGCAGGGGGGGATGGCGCAGACAACGGTGCAGGATACCTACGCTTTAGATTTATATGCGGCGTGGCAGATGGCTTTTACCTACGATGCGAACTACAAGGCGGCTATTAGCCGCTTTGGGGCGTCGCAGGCACAAAAAAACATCAGCCGTGCTGGGCTGATGCCAAATATACGTGGGGCCTACAGTGACCGCTCTGTCAAAGGTTGGCGTGAACGCCCCGGGTTTTTTGGCGTTACCCAGCGCTCTGATTTGCGGTATGACTCCACCAACCTAAACGTACAGCTACGCCAGCCCTTATTAAACTACCCCAAATGGGCAGAATACAAACGCGGGGTGGCGGTAGCAGAACAAGGTTACGCGCAACTGGCCATCGACCAGCAAAGAAACAGCCTGCAGGTCGTACAAAACTACTTTAATGTGATTTTGGCGTACATCGACCATCAGGAACAGCAGCAACGTGCCCAGTTCCTAGAGCAACGTGTGACCGCCTTTGAACGGTTACAGCTAAAAAACGATGCCACCGAGGTGGATTTGGCGGAAACCCGGGCCCGCTGGGCCATGGCGCAAGCAGAAAGCCTGCGTGCTTTGGATCAGTTGCGCACCGCCACACGACAGCTACAAGCCCAAATTGGTGTCACACCCGAATCGATAAAGTCCTTGCAAAGCGACATCGAGGCGCTGCCCTTGGTGGTTAGCCTGACCGAGCTGCAAACCCAAGCCCGCCAGCAAAACCGCGAGCTACAGGCCGCCAAACAACAGGTCAACATCGCCCAAGCCCGCCTAGAAAACGCCCGTAGCCAATACTTTCCCTCGGTAGACTTGGTGGCTACCGCCGGCAAGGGCGACAGCGAGGACCTAACCACCCTGAGTCAACGCACCAACACCTTTACCGTCGGCGTACAGGTGCAAGTGCCGCTGTTTGCCGGGGGCTATACCACGGCTATTAGTTCGCAGGCGCGCCATCAGCTACAACAAGCAGAACACCTCTATCAACAAGCCCTAGGACGGGTGGATACCGAGGTTGCTAAATTTTACCAACAATATCAAAGCGGCATCGAACAAGTGGCTGCGCAAAAACAGCTACTGCAATCCAGCCAGCTTAGTTTGGATTCGGCAGAAAAAAGCTTTAGCGTGGGCGCAGCGTCTAATTTGGATGTGCTAGACGCCAAAGACCAGCTGTCCGAGGCGCGCTACGAATACTACAAAGCCCGCCTCAGCGTATTACAGCACCGCCTAGAGTTATCTGCTTTGGTAGGCGAATCGCTGCACCAACCGGTGCAGCAGATATCGGAGCGGTTTTTTTCTGAAACCAGCCCCGTTATCTTTTTAGCGGCACAGTGATGGCGGTCTTTTCGTCCTAAAGGGCGAGGGGACCGCGCATAAGGCAAACAGAACTACTCTGCCGCTGTAGCATTGCCGTGCACGGTATCTACCGCTAGTTCAATATGCTGCATCGGCACGCCGACCAGGCCGTGGATGGAGCTTTTGGTATGAGAGTGAAATAACACCGCATCGTGAATCCAGTGATGCTGTTCGTGCTCCAACTGCGTGCCATTGGCAATGGCTACTGCAATGGTGTAATCACCGGGTGGCAAAATGGGCATGATGAAGTCAAACTGCACTCGCAAATGTTGTCCTGTTTTGGCTGATACCGGGTCGTCGGCATAGCTTAGGTACGTATTATCGCCAAACAACTCTTGACCAAGTCGATCCTTGATATAAAACCCGATAATGGGCCGATCGAGGTCTTTAAGAACGCTAACTTGTACCCGTAGCTGTACCTTTTCTAGTCCAACGACCCATTTAAGTGGTTGACCTGCGGTATTGGTAAAGTGCACATCAATGATCTGCGCCCCGCCTTTTCCAAAACCGGCCTGTTGGGGATCAAAGGTGAACATTTCAAAGTCGGTACGTAAATGACTATGCACCAATAAATCCTTGCGCTGGTCCTCCCACTCGGTAGGTAGGGCGTATTCGGTGGCGTCTTGTGGAGAACGGTCGTCGCCGGCCGCTGGTTTGCTGTTGCTGTCATCAAACAACATCGCCAAATACTGCTCACAAACGTCCTTGGCCTCGCCCACGGCTCGTAAATCCCCTTGGTGCAGCCAAACCGCTCTATCGCATAGGTTGGTCACAGCGGCGCTGTCATGGCTAACAAACAGTATCGTGCCGTTTTTCTTGAATTGACGTAAAAAGCGCATGCATTTTTGCGTGAACAGGGCATCACCCACGGCCAAGGCCTCGTCAATAATCAAAATATCCGCATCCACGTGGGCAATGATGGCAAAAGCCAAACGCACATACATGCCCGAGGAATAGGTTTTAACGGGTTGATCGATAAACTCGCCAATTTCGGCAAAAGCCAGAATATCAGGCAATTTGGCATCGATTTCAGCACGGGACAATCCCATGATGGCGCCATTCAGATACACGTTATCGCGCCCAGAGAATTCGGGATTAAAGCCCGCGCCTAGCTCTAATAGCGCCGCGACTCGGCCTGTTACCTGAATGTTTCCACTAGTGGGGCGCAATGTGCCGCAAATCATTTGCAGCAACGTAGATTTGCCCGAACCGTTACGACCGATAATGCCCACGGTCTCGCCGCGCTGTACCGTAAAGCTCACATTACGTAACGCATTAAAGGTCTTGCCCCGTTGTTTGCGCGGAAACAGCGCCTGCCATAGCCTGTCCTGGGGGCGCTGGAACATCAAAAAGGACTTGCTCACCTGATCGACCACAATGGCGTTGGGCTGAGTCATCGCGGTTTCGGTTTGGACTAAATCAGAGCACATCAGCAAAACCTCCACGCATTTTCTTAAAAGCCCAGGTACCTACGAACAGCATCAATAGTGCTCCTATACTATATAGACCTAATAACCCCCAATCGGGTGAGCCACCATCTAAGAGAACGGCGCGTAATTGTTCAATAATTAACGTTAAGGGATTAAACATAAAAATGCCTTGCAAATGCGGCGGCAACATACTGGCGGGATAAAAAACAGGCGACAAAAACATGAGTATCATAGTAATGATTCCCATAACCTGCGTAATATCACGAAAATACACCCCCAATCCGGCCAGTAAGTAGCTAATTCCTAAAAGCCAGATGAGGTAAGGCAGCAAAATAAACGGGCTGTACAACAAGCCGACGAGAGGGATAGTTTGATTAACCACAATGTAAAACACCACCAATACGGCTAAACTAATTAAAAAGTGAAATAGCGCGCTGCTGAGCGTGACCAAAGGCAAAAGCTGCAAAGGAAAAACGACGCGTTTTACGTAGCTAATATTATTAAGCATCAATGCGGGCGAGCGGTTTAAACACTCGGCCGCCAATGCGTGGACCGTAAGACCGACAAAAAGTTGTTGGGCGTACTCGATAGGACCCCCATCTTGTCCCCAGCGGGCTTGAAAAATACCGCTGAAAACAGCTGTATAAATAGCCAGCATCAACAAAGGGGTGATCAGTGCCCACAGAAGCCCAACGGTAGATCCTTTGTAACGGCTGGCAATATCGCGCCAAGCTAAAGACTTCAACAACCCCCGTTGTTGCCATAAAGAATAAAAAGCTGACATAAATGACGGTCCAAAAAAGCGAATAAGCATTATTTTAAATAGCTCGTTGCGGATTAGCCAGAAAACGAATAGGGAAACCCCTAGGATGAGAAAAAACAGGGTAATCCCTATAAAAAGAGGTTGTTGTTAAAAAACAACGCGCCGGTATGAGTTAAATTAAGTAAATCTAACTTTGATAGATTTGTTAAATGCATTACGCTATGGTTAAGTAATCAAGAATTATGCGTATATTTGATAATGGGTTATTGACATTCTCTTATCGACTCGCTTATTCTTGCCGCATGTTACTGTGTCTGGTCGCTATTGACGCGCGTCCATATGGCCCAGTCACAGCATAACCATCGATGGGTAATACCCGTAACATAAAGGAAGACAAGTCAAAATGGCTAATATCTATACAGACATTGCAATGTTTAACGCCGAGCTTTACTTGGCAAAAAACCCTGACGTTGCTAAAGCAATCGAAGGCACCGAGGTAACAGCTCAGGATCACTACTTCTTGCACGGCGCTGCAGAAAGCCTAACTAACAACGACCGCGCACCCAACGCATGGTTCAACGCTGCTGAATACAAAGCACAAAACGCTGACCTAGCTGATGTTGATGCTAACCTACTATTGGCTCACTTTGCGCTACACGGTGTAAACGAAGGCCGTGCTCCTAACGCCGCTACAGCTGGCGAAGACGGCAAAATCAAGCCTGAACTACTAAACGACTACGTTAACGCCGAAGGCAACGCAGACGTTAAAGCCGCTATCGCTGAAATGACTGGCGAAGAAGTGGGTGCAGAACTAACTGCTGAGCAAGCCGTTATCGCTATGCAGCACTTCTTCAACCACGGTATCAACGAAAGCCGCGAAGGTGGTATCGCTGACGTGATCTCCAACGATGCTGGTGTAGATCTAGGTGATGTGGTTAAAGCTGTTGAGGCTTACAAAGCCGCTGTTGACGCGCAAGATGCGGCTGAAGCACAGCAGCAGAAGGTGGCTAATGCAGCCGCTGAGAATGAGACGATTGCTGATGCTTTAGATGAGGAAGCAGATGCAGATGGTAATTTTGCTATTGGTGCAGTTACTGATGCCGTAGACGCTGCTGTTTCTGCTGCGAAAGTTGATGTTGGAAATAAATCTGGTCAAACTATTGCCGAGAATACTCCTTTAACTGAAAGCACCTTTACTGCTACACGCGGTGTGCTACAGGAAGCGATTGATACTGAGCAAGCTAACGTCGATAAGTTAGCCGCTGCTGCTGGCACTAAAGCTACTATGAAGGCCCTCAATGGCTTACAAGCTAAGCTAAATGCTTACCAAGTTGCCGCTGAAAAAATTGATGCAAATATTGAAGCTGCTAATAAAGCAGGTTTAGTATTTGGTGCTGCGAATGGTGAGGGTGCTGAGCCAGCTAAAGTAGTGCTTTCTTATGATGATGGCCTCACTGCCACTATTACTCCAGTGGGTGAAGATGCTGCTGCGGCCATTGTAATCACTTTCGATGAAGCTGGTAAGCCAGTATTTGGTGCTGATAATACAGATAAAGCTGCCTTTGACGCCCTAGAAGGCGGTGCCGCTTTACTAGCCGCTCTTCAGGCAGCAAACAACGGTTACTTGGCGTTGGCAAAAGCTGAGACAGCGGTTGAAAAGGCTGTTGCTGGCGTGCTAACGGCTAAGGGTGCTGAAGCTGAGGAAGCTAAGACCTATTACAACCAGGTTGAAATTGCTGATGATGGCACAGTTGTTCCTGCAGTGAATGGCGATAGTATCAATGTGTTTGCTGCAGATCTAAAAGAAGTAGCTGCAACAGAAACCACTGCTTTATCAGAATTAGCTGACGCTAAACAAGCCCTAGTTGATTTCAACGAAGCGGTTGATGCTTGGAAAGAGCTCGCATCTTTACAAGAGCAGTTGAAAGGTGAGGCGGATGCGGTTGAGGCGGCAGAAAAAGCGGTAGCTGAAGCCGAGAAAGCGTTTGCTGAGTCGGATGTTCAGTTGGTTAAAGCGGAAGATGGTGAGGCAACGGGTCAGATGTATGATGCGGATGACGCGGACCAGTTGGCTGACCTGTTTGTTTTCCAAGGCAGCCTGAAGGAAGTTAGCGACTTTGACGGTAACGACAAGTTCTACTTTGGTGAAGCCAAAGATGGCACTGCTTACAACTTCAAGGTACTTGGTGCAGACGAAAGCATCAAAGGTAACGTTGGCGATGTGAACGCGTTTGACATCTTCGCAGTACAAGATGGTGTAAACACTACATTGTACGTAGAGCAGAAAGCCTTTGCAGGTAACGGTTCTACAGAAGCAGACCTAGTTGTAATCGAACTAACTGGTGTAAATGCTGCAGACCTAAACTTTGCAGACGGTTTCTTAACACTAGCCTAATCGGCTTGAGTTAGTTCCGTACGTTGAGGGCTAGGCATGGCTTAGTCTGAAGCGATAAACCCCCGTTCTAGCAATAGGCGGGGGTTTTTGCGTTTGTTGTGGCTGACGTGCCGCCGCTGGTTTCTCTCAAAACGTCGTTTCTTTTCGGTGCCTATACATACCATGATGTCTACTACGCGTCATTATTTTCCATAAGTAAAAAGCAGTGCCTACTAAAGGGGTTGGTTTAGCGAATGACCTTCATGACTCCTTTCTAGCGCCCCACTTCGGTTGGGCGCTTTTTTGTGGGCGAAGCCGTGAGACGAGACGAATCTTCACACCTTTTCCGATTTAACCTAAACATTTAAATTCTCCCGCTTTTTGTTTTGCCTCTACGTGTTAGTGGCCTCTTTTTGGCCTGCCTTTTACTTAGAGGAAAAACAAATGCACCCTTCTACCACGCCCCCGCCACTAAGGCCACGCCTACGCTGCGGTTACACCCACCGTCAATACAACCACAGCGAAATCTTGTTGCTCGTTGCCCGTTTGGTAACTCTTTTATCTGCGAAATTTAAAAGCCATAAAACTACTGAAATGAGTGGGTTCGACAGAGGGTTTTCCTTTATGGTGGCTTTTACCCATATCCATACAATTTGAAGCAGCCTGTTGCATTTGATGTGGCAGGCTATTTTACCGTGTGGCGCCAGAGCAGTACGAGCGACCACCCATATGACAAGTTGGCTAGACCAAGCCAACCCGTGCAGTAGTTGAACGCTTTTTAAAAGGAATCATCATGACTGTATTCGATGTGGGTAGTGGTTTTTTCGACTCAACGTGGTATTTGCAACAAAATCTCGATGTGGCCCAAGCGCTTCAGGCGTATGGGGTTGAACCGCAGGCGGGGGCATGGCAGCATTTTTGGCAATATGGCTTGGCCGAAGGTCGTGCGCCCCATGCTGCCTATGCTGATGCAACGGGGCAGCTAATAGACAGTGGTTTGCTAGAACGCTATGTACACCATGCGCATAATCAGGATGTGAAAGCCGCAGTGGCGCTGTATTCCGGCACACCGGTAGAGCAGACCCTGACTTCAGAACAATCCGCGCTAACCGCCCAGCACTTTTTTCAATATGGTGCTCATGAAAGCCGCGCGGGCGGCATAGCGGATATTGACCTATCACATATTCATAACCGTTTTGATCGGTTGGCGGACCAATACCAACAACAGCTTTTGCGCGAACAGCAGGCCGATGCACTGGTGCAGCAGTTGGCATCGCAGTGGATACAAGGCTTGAAACTCGATCTAAGCCCCTCTAGCTACGATCAACGTTGGCAGGTGGACGAGGTGGGTTCGGCGCTAGAACAACATATTGATGCGATGGACAAAGTGGTGCGTGCTGCCTCTAATGCCACGATTGTGATCGAGGAGGCCCTTAACGCTGACACCATGGGTTTTGCGCGCGCAGGATTGGAGCGGGATCTAGTGTTCCTGCAACGTCAGCTCGAAACCTATAAAGATCATTACCCCACTGTCATCCAATTACGACAAAAACTCGACACCCATCAAAAACTTGTGACTTCCACTGAAACAGCTCTGCGCCAGGCCCACGCCGAACTGGCCAAATGGGCGGTGCTACATCCTGATGAACCCAAGGTATTGATAACCATCGACCAGCCGCCTCCGGATGTGCGTAATGCATCGCCGGAACTAAAAGTCGCCATCAGTACGTTATACCGTTTAATCCAAAAAGA
>DUNB01000038.1 GCA_012839585.1 Alcaligenaceae bacterium
AATGACTGCGTAAGATACCCCTAAGTATTCCATCATGATAAAGGCCGCTGCACCCATAATAGGTGGCATAATTTGCCCGCCCGTCGATGCGGAAGCCTCGGTTCCCGCTGCGAACTCGGGCTTAAAGCCTGAGTTTTTCATCATGGGAATCGTAAAAGATCCTGAAGCAACGGTGTTACCTACCGAGCTCCCTGACACCATCCCTTGCAAAGCGCTGGCAACAACTGCAGCCTTAGCGGTACCGCCAGTAAAACGCCCTGTCACCCCAAAGGCAAGATCATTAAAAAACTGCCCTATACGCGTGTTAACTAAAATCACGCCAAAGAATAAGAATAAATAAATGTATTTGGCTGAAATTTGTAATGGTGTGCCAAAGACACCGCTGTCTCGGTACCAGAGTCTTGTTGCCACATCTATGAAATCATAGCCCTGATGTGACAAGGTTGCCGTGGGAATGTAGTTACCAAAAAGGGCATAACAGATCATGACCCCAGCAACAATAACGATAGGAACCCCAACCGTCCTGCGGGTTGCCTCTAAAAGCAACAAAACCCCAATGACTGACAAAACAGTATCGTAATCGTTGTAACCCCAAGTGATGCTTTGAATTAACGCATCAAAATTTATTATTTTGTAATAGGTTACGTACATGGCCAAAAAGGCCAATATGATGTCGTACCAAGGTACGGTTTTCTGAAAAACTTGCTGCCCTTTTTTAAAGGGAAACAAAATAAAAATAAGACCTAAAGCGGTCCCTAAGTGTACGGCGCCCTGTTTTTGTGAGGGGAAAGTTCCAAAGTAACCGGTATAGATATGGAATACCGTTAGTGATACCCCTAGAAAGGTGACAGCCCAAGCCCAAACCCCAATTTCCTCGCGGAAATTACTTTCACGGTCATATTTTTGTAATAAAGCTTTAGCGTCTAGCTCTGCTTTTGCAGTTAGTTCAGCCCGGGTTAACTTGCCATTTTGATCAGCCATAAAAACACCACTTTCAGTTATAGCACTAAGGAAATCCATTAAAAACAGAAAGGACGACAACCGTCCTTTCTGTTTCTTTTTTTATATTACTTGGCTAGATCAGCTAGATCTTTGATACCAGTACTTTTACGGGTAACGATTTGAACGACTTCTGGGTATACATGACCAATAAAGGAAACGTTTTCAACCTTTCTGCCGTTAAATTGACCTGTACCCTTGACTGCATCTAGGGCTGGAACGTGAACAGACATACCAACGTCCATGCGGCCACGACCGATGCTGGCCAGGTTCTCTAGGGAAGCACCTGATTCTACGTTAGTAAAGTTGCTGCCATCGATGTGTTTATTCCAAACGTTGGCAATTTCACCGCCTAATGGGTAGTAAGTACCACCTTGGCTACCTGTACCAAGAGTGAACTCAGTTTTACGCTTGTCAGCTTTGGCTTTGATCTCGGCTACAGGACCTTCGACAGTCAGACCTTGTTCCTCGTAGTAGCGCTTTGCACCAGGGTGAATAGGAATACCGGATGCACCGTTAAGCGCATTTTCTAAAGTCAGCTGCGCGCCTTGGGCGTGAGTAATTTCTTTGGCGTTTTCCACCATGATTTTGGCAAGCTGATAGCCTAGCTCTTCGTCAATGGTGTCGTTGTTGGCAACCATAATGGCAAAAGCAGCAATGGTAGGTACGTCCGCATCTAGGAAACCGTAGGCATCTTTAGAGATGTTATAGCTTTTGTAGCCGCTGGAGGCTTCGGCCTTAGCAACAACCTCTTTAGAAAGACCAAGCATAACCACGTCGCCTGTAGAGGCATTTAGGCTTTCAATGCTACCTGCTGGTACGCCAAGAATACCGAAAGAGACATCAATGTTACCGTCTTGAACTAGGTCGGCTGCATTACCGAAACCTTCTTGGAAGGCTTTGTAGTCCTTGATGCCGTAGGCCTCTAGAATGATCTTAGATACAGAGTTGGTTTCACTTGCTGGGGGGCCGATCGCAATACGTGCAGCCTCAGCAGAGCTGAAGACGGCAAACATTGATACAACACTGGCGGCTGTTAAACGTAACAAATTTTTCTTTACTTTCATCGATAACTCTCCTTGATCCTCGGTGACAATTAAACGAATTAATTAGTCCTCTGAGTCTTATTATCTACTTTAGGGATGTAACAAAATCTCAGTCGAGTGTATTGAAACACGACATCCCTCGTCAAGACACATTAACCCTAACTTGGGATGCATCTCTGATTTTTAAGAACTACTGCTTATAACATACTCTAGCCAGAAAAAGGTATTCGAAGTCTACAGCACCATTCAACTTCAACCGAATGGCTGAGATCGGAGCAACGGTTACCGACCAGGCACCCAAAAAGAGATCGGAGCAATGGTTACCAACCAAGCACCCAACAAAAAAGCCCCCAGTGGGGGCTTTTTCAGTCTTAATTTAAATGATTAACTACCATTTAAATTTATTTTTCTCTTCCCAGTCGGAGACTTGCTTTTCAGCTTCCTCTTGAGCCAGACCCATGCGTTCTTGAACTTTTCCTACAAGTTGCTCACGTTTACCGTCAATTACATCAACGTCATCATCAGTTAGTTTCCCCCACTGCTCTTTAATTTTGCCTTTGAACTGTTTCCAATTACCTTTAATCGTATTTTCATTCATAATCCATCTCCTTTATTTCTTTATTTAAGCCAAGTTCCACACTAGCATACTTAGAAATACTCACCCATACAAATCTTGTAAGCCTTTGTATTTTAATGTTTTTTAAATATATAAACCTGTTGTAACAATCACATCGCACCCGCCTCTATGTCATTCGTGCTGCCTAAGCTGAGCAAGAAACTGCGGCAGCACTTTGACCAGTTCCCCGGGGCGATTGATGCCACGGCCGCCATCGTGCATCAAAACGATGTCACCGCCCTGTACCGCCTTCAGCCTGCGTGAGATACCGGACGCCCTGCCCAGCGGGCCCCAATCTACGGCGCTGCGATCCCAGAGCACAAGGGTCTGACCGCCGCGCTCCATCTCTTCGAGCATACTACGACGCAGACGGCCGTGCGGCGGCCGGAAAAAGACGGGTTCCTGGCCGATTAAATCTGCAATGGCAGCGGCGCCGTCTCGAACCTCCAGGCGCGCCGCCTCTGGCGACAGTGTCCAGGGGTGCCGGTGGCTCCAGCTGTGATTTCCCACTTCATGTCCCTGTGCCGCGATCCGACGCACCAGTTCGGGCTGTTCGAGCGCAAAGCGCCCAACGACGAAAAAGGTGGCAAGAATATTCCTATGAGCCAGGAGATCGAGAATTCGTGGTGTCCAATGCTCGTCCGGTCCGTCATCAAAGGTCAAATACACAGACCCAGCAGCAGGCAATCGCGCCATCGCCGGTGAAAACGTCTTCATCGGCTTACCCCCTCTTTATTGTCGGCGGATGCCTTCTGACCGAAGCGCTGCTGCAGTTGCTCGCGAGTCAGCCAGTAGATGGTCGGTTCTGGGTTTGCTGTGTCGCGAGTATCTTGTGCTGGCGCGAAGGCCCACACTAGCAGACGGAAATACACGCTACTGAGGTATTTGCGTGGTCCCGGTGGGACCGGTTCGGTCAGAAACCCGATCTGCGCGCCATGTGGTCTCAGCCAGCTGACCGCATGGTAGACCTCCAATTCCGAAAACAAGGGATCTTTGCGCTCTTGCTCAGCCAGAATACGCATAGACGCCAGCATAAGCCGTGTAAAGCGAAATGCCGCTCGAATCGACGTGTCTGCCTCAAGACGGGGAAAGCGCGCATTGTTGAAATGCAGCGTGCCCATTAAATCCCCTGATTTAAGCTGTGTGCCATCCGCGAACGTCATTGTTGGACCGCGATACCGAGTGCGCCCGACATAAAGCACCTCGCCGACGGGCTGCAAACCATGCCAACGATGGTACAGCTTATCCACCCTGACTAGACAGCGTTGCACAATGTGCCGCATCCATTCCATACGTGGGGCCTCCTGTTTTTGATGATGATGATGCGATTGAACGAGGGTTAAAGCCGCTTGCGCGACCCCTGCAGCACCGTCTCGCCTACCTAGGGCCCAAGCGCGATCCTGAGTTTCAGCCAGTGCGACAGGGTTCGTAATAAGAGCCTCGAGTGCTGTGGACAGATCATCCTCGTGCACAAGCTGGCCAACTTTGTGATCCTCAAGAAAGCGTACGTTGAAGCTTTCCTGCCCCCGCAAACAACACGTCGCCAACAGTGGTCGTCCGCAGGCCAATGTTTCAGCCACTGTCAGACCTCCTGGTTTACCTACCACGACATCAGCGGCGCGGAGAAAAACCTCAATTTTGTCGGTCCACCCCCAAACACTGAGCCGACCCGGATATCGGGCCGCAAGCTCGTTTAACGTGGCGAGAGCAGACGCATTGTGGCCTACCAGTACGAGCAAATGCACATACACCGTGTCCGCCAGCAAACGCGCCGCCACCGTATCTACACCCAGCCCTAGCCCCCCGCCCAGCACGAGTACCAACGGGGCGTTGGGATCAAGGTTCAATTGCTCACGTGCCTCGGGCTGGCTGGGCAAGTTGTTAAGGTTTGGCATAAGCGGAATGCCAATCGCGCAGAGCCGTGCAGCATCCGGGCCTGCCTGCAGTCTAGCGGCGATCGATTCATGCGGGAGACAATAGCCATCGATTCCTGGTTGAAGCCAAACGTCGTGCATGCCGAAATCAGTCACTACGCCAAGCGCGGGCACATCGAGCCCGTGGCGTATTTTGACAGACGAGAGCAGCGCGGCAGGAGTCATCTGGGTCGCTACGACCACATCGGGGCAGAAGGCCTGCACGTGCGCCTGCAGCCGCCGTGCAACTCGTGCCCAGCCCCACCGGATCAAGAAAGAAGCGAGCCGCACCCGAACACCATTTTCCGGTACTTTACGAGCACGCTGAACCAGTAAAATACGCAGCAGACGGAATAATTCTCGATCTATCAGATAGGTGCTGCCGTCCGGTTCCAAAAGTGTGTCTTTGTCGACGCTGGCCGCAAGCCATTCTATGCCATCGACTAAAACGGCAGGCAGCGGCTCATGGTGTTCGATGATATCGCGCCACGTATGTTGATCTAATTGGTAGAGGCGCTCGTATAAATCGGGGCGTTCCTGTGCCAGCCAAAGATAGGTCTGACGCAAGGTTTGTGCGGTCTGCGTATCGAGCAACGACCAGAAATCAAGTGTCTGGACGATCACTGTAGGAGCGCGCTCTTGTAGTGCGGCCTCAACGGCCTGCGTGGCACGCAAATGCCCCGAACCTAACGTTGAAGTCAATAACAATACGCGCGGTATAGGCACCTTAATGTCAGAACCCGAATCCGACTTGTCTGAACGCGTCTTCATGACACCCGGGCCTCTGACATACATATACAAGCAACGATGGAATCAGGTGTGGTGCTCATTATCAGGAGCTCCTGCTCAAGGGGGATAGAAAACGACTACCATTTTCCGAAACGCGCGAAATTTTCGCGATACGTTACCATTGTCCACCTAGTCACCATAACATACTACTAATATATATTGAGCGTCATAGACTTATGACGCTGTCATTGCAGCAATCGTAATGGGCTGGTGATATCAAATTGAGCGCTATAGGCGCTTCTTATATTCGCTTAAGTGGGGAATCTCTGAGTTTTTTAGCTTGTACCTTTTTAGGGTAAATCTACGAATGCCGTTCTCTGTGCACATTTCCATAAATACTTCCCACCCAAGGCCTAATAAAACCAGGCGGTACTACCAGAAACCCGTCACAATTTTGTTTCAATTTTAGCTATACTGTCTCCGAAACCAAGTTTTGGTTGTCCCTTAACCAGCGTATGTCATGTAATGACTACGAGGAGAAATCATGAACCGCAGACATTTTTTGTTAGCACCGCCTGCTCTTGCACTCAGCACCATCGCGCTGCCCACCTCTTCTTTGGCCACACCTCTGGCTATTCACTCTAAGACCCAACTACTACCTCGCAACGGCAAAAAAGGCCCTCGCATTGTGATCTGTGGCGGTGGCTGGGGTGGTATGACTTCGGCTCGCTATGTCAAACAACTGGTACCGGATGCTGAGGTCATCTTATTAGAACGCAATCCTACTTTTTGGTCTGGTCCCATGAGCAACAAATGGTTGATCGACATCGTCACTACTGACTTCGTCAACCACGACATGCTGCACCCCGCCAATAAATACGGCTACACCCTCATTAACACCGAAGTCAATGCCATTGAGCGTGACAAAAAAACCGTGCGTACTACCCATGGTGCCATCGACTATGACTACCTGATTCTTTCCGGCGGTATTCGCAATGCCTACGACGCGTGGTTTGGCGACGATAAGGTCACGGCCGAATACACTCGCAAACACTTTCCTAATGCTTACATCCCCAATGCGGAAATGTTTGCCTTAAAAAACAAAATGAAAAACTTTAAGGGGGGCACTATTGTAATGACTCTGCCCCCTCCCCCTCATCGTTGCCCACCCTCGCCTTACGAGCGTGCCTGTTTAATGGCTTGGTACTTCAAAACCAACAATATTCCCGCCAAGATCATTATTCTCGACCCTAAACCCAACATCGCCCCTATTGGCGAAGGCTATCGCGCTGCCTTTAATGAGCTTTATCCCGACATCATCACTCACGTGCCTAACGCCCAAGTCCGTGAGGTCGACCCCTACAATAAGCACATTAAAACCACCGCTGGCGACTTTAAGTTTGATGATGCCGTTTTGATGCCTCCGCATCAGGCCGCTGACATGATTTGGTACGCCGATTTGATCGGTACCGGCTCCGATGGTAAACCCACAGGTTGGGCTGATATCCATCCACGTTTATTCACTGCCAATGACGATGATGATGTCTACGTGGTCGGTGATGCCATGGGCTTTATTTCGGATCAGTTTGGTCACTACCCAAAAAGCGCTCACGTGGCTCACGCTGTCGCTAAAATCGTGGCACAAAATATTGCTGAACGTATTGCTGGCAAAGAAATCGTTGCTGTCTTGCCCGATAACTTGTGCTACATGATGGTAAACGGCGATCCCCAAGAGGAAATCTCCGTAGTGTTTGAGTACGATCTCGACCCCACTGGCAAAGTCATCCAAACTCAAATTGATATGGATGTACGCTCAGCGGATCTAGTAAAAGACGACTTTAATTGGATAAAGAGCCGATTTGATGACTTCCTCTAATGATTTAGCGGTGCCTTTACTCAAGCGCCGTCAGCTTATCTTAAGTGCAGCCTTGGGCCTGAGCAGCTCGGCGTTCCCCACGCTGCTTCACGCTCAAACTGCGTCAGTCTTGCAGTCCACCTCTCAAGCCGAGACCCAAGCCCTGGTGGAGGCGTTTCTCCAAGGGGCAGAACCCTTAACCAAAGGCATAAGCCTAGACATGCCCGCCCTAGGAGACAACCCTGCCGCAGTGCCCATTAAGGTGGTGTTTGACATCCCCATCGATGAGCAAAACTACTGTGAAGAGCTCATTATCTTGGCCGAAGGCAACCCTAAGCCCTTAGCCTGTAGCTTTACCTTTACCCCTTTAGCTGGCACAACCGAAGTAGCCGTACGCTTGCGTCTGATCGAATCGCAGACCATTAAAGCCTTAGCCCGCATGAGCGATGGTAGCTACCTAATGACGCAACGTCACATTACCGTCACTGCTGGCGGTTGTGGCATGTAAGAGAGACAAAGCATGAGTAACAATAAAGCCCGCGTTTGGATCAGTACCACTACGCCTAAACTTGGTGAATTAGTCCGCGTACGTGCATTGGTCACCCACCGCATGGAAACAGGCTTTCGCCTTACTGGCGATGGGAAAGCTCCTGCCCGCAATATCATCCATACCTTTGAGGTCAAACTCAACGACCAGCTGCTTTTTAGTTGGTCGCCCGAGACTGCTATATCTCAAAACCCATATATAGAATTTACTTTTAGAGCTAACCAAGCTGGTAGACTCAGCATGCAATGGACCGATGACGAAGGTCAGGTCATTACAGACGACCTTGAGCTAAGCCTTAGTGCTTAGATTTTAAAGGGTATTACCATCCTCTTCATGTGCCGTTCTAACACGGCACATGTGATTTTTATTTTAGTGCCATGTCTACTTTAGCTACTTATTCTCATTGGGCGCTGGGTATTGCGGTTCTGGGGCTCAGCACCTTTTACCAACCCACTTTTGCTCAAAAAACCTTTGATGTCAGTGTTTTGGCTGGTTCGTGTGCCAACTGCCATGGCGCCGAGGGTCGCTCCAACACCATTATTCCCTCTTTGGCAGCTCAGCCCGAAGCCCTGTTACGCGAAAAGCTCTATGCGTTTAAATCCGACGCCCTTCCTGCAAACACCACCGTAATGAATCGCTTAGTCAAAGCCCTAAGTGATGAGCAACTGGACGCGCTCGCCGTCTACTTTGCCCAGATTCCAGCCACACCCGTCTCAGGAGCGAATTAAACATGAACACTTTAAAAAACCTCTCAAGACGTCAATGGTTACAACGAGTCGGCGGTACGACCTTAGCAGGTACAGTTTTACTTTCTGTGCCCTCCTTTGCTCGTGCAGCCCAGCCTAACGTAGTGGTGATCGGCGGCGGTTTTGGTGGTGCTACCGCCGCTCGTTACATTAAACGTCGCTATCCCCAAGCCGACGTCACTCTGATCGAGCCCAGCAAACACTACTATACCTGCCCTTTTAGCAATTTATATTTAGCAGGCTTACGTGAATTCGATGAACTCGGCCATGGGTTTGAAGACCTCAAAGCACAAGGTATTCATGTGATTCACGACCTGGCCACGGTCGTAGACGCCGACAAAAAACAGGTGCAAGTGGGCTCTTCTGGTCAAGCACTCAGTTATGACAAGCTCTTGCTAGCACCGGGTGTGGATATTAAGTGGAATGCCCTTGAAGGCTACGATGAAGCGGCGAGTTTATTGGCTCCGCATGCTTGGAAAGCCGGCCCTCAAACCCAATTACTAAAAGAACAACTCGAAGCCATGCCTGACGGCGGCGTGTTTTTAATGGTCGCCCCTGAGAACCCCTTCCGCTGCCCTCCCGGACCCTATGAACGCGCCAGCATGGTGGCTCATTACCTCAAGCACAACAAGCCCAAATCTAAAATATTGATTCTAGACGCCAAAGACAATTTCTCTAAACAAGGCCTATTCCAACAAGGCTGGGAACAACATTACGGCGACATGATTGAATGGGTACCTTATTCTCAAGACGGCAAGGTCATACGTGTGGATGCCGAAAAGCGTCAGGTGGAAACCGAGTTTGGCGAAATTCATCAAGCCGACGTGCTCAATGTGATTCCACCGCAAAAAGCCGGTGCCATTGCAGCGGCTGCCGGCGTTACCGATGCCAGCGGCTGGGTTCCTGTACACACCGATACTTTCGAATCCAAACTGGTGCCTGATATTTATGTAGTGGGCGATGCCACCATTGCTTCGCCTATGCCTAAATCTGGCTTCTCCGCTAATGCTCAAGCTAAAGTCGCAGCGGCTGCCATTGTGAACTCGTTACTAGATCAACCCACCGCTGAACCCTATTTCGCTAACACCTGCTACAGCTTAATTGCCCCTGAACACGGCATTTCAGTCGCTAATGCTTACGCCCTAGAGGATCAAAAACTCATTGAGACCTCTGGCGGCGTCAGTCCCATCGACGGTGATGCCACTTTCAGACAACTTGAGGCGGAATATGGTTCTGCTTGGTATCAAGCCATTTCTGAAGACATTTGGAACTCACCCTTAGCCAAGGCAAAATAAATTGGAACAAAGCGCTTCTTTAGTTTTAGGATTAGGCCTGCTCATTGGAGTCATATTTGGCGCTGTGGGTCAGGTCACGGGCTTTTGTTATTACCGTGGCCTCAAAGAACGTTGGACTAAACAGCCGGGGTCAAAACTACAAAGCTTTGCCCTCGCCTTAGCCGTAGCCCTACTCGGCACGCAGCTCAGTGTGGCTCTAGGCTGGCTAGACCTAAGCCAAACCATTTACCTCAACCCCCGACTATCGTGGCTAATGCTGCCCTTAGGCGGACTGTTGTTCGGTTATGGAATGGCCTTGGCCAACGGCTGCGGGGCGCGTGCTTTAGTTCTACTGGGGCAAGGCAACCTGCGTTCCCTAGTGGTCTTGTTGTGTTTAGGCATCTCCGCCTTAGCCACCTTGACTGGCTTATTGGGGGGCTTACGTCTAGCAGTAGCCAATCAAACCGTACTTAACTTAGACCATGTTAGTCCTGCCCAGTGGGGCTCTCCCTTGATTTGGGCGGGCCTAGCCGCCGCCTTATTACTGTGGTTTGCTCTAAAAGCCCCTGCCTCTGAGCACCGTACTCGTAATCTCATCGGCGGCGCCATCATTGGCTTATTAGTGACCGCAGGCTGGTTAACGACCGGCTGGCTGGGCGTAGATCCGTTTAACCCCGTTGCACCCAGTTCATTAAGTTTTGTACTGCCCGTGGGCGAAACCATCCAATACGCCATGCTCGCAACCGGTATGAATTTAAAGTTTGCGTTAGTGGTGGTGATGGGCTTGGTGCTAGGCTCCGCCCTCAGCGCTTTACTGCGTAAAAAGTATCAACTGCAAGGCTTTGATTCGCCCCAGCATCTGTTACGAGCAATAGGGGGTGGGTGCTTGATGGGAATGGGTGGGGTACTGGGGATGGGCTGCACCATAGGCCAAGGCCTTAGTGGCATTTCCACCCTAGCCTTTGGCTCGGTCGTGACTTTGGTATTTATTAGTCTAGGCGCGTGGTTGCATCACCTACGCACCCAGATAACGAGGTGAAAGTTTGCTATTGATACGCTCTTGGTCACGCGTGTGCTCTTCTACCTCTCTACACATAGATTGCCCCCTTTTGTAGTGGTCAAGTAAAACTGGCCACCAGTTTATTGGCCTTAGTGGATGCATAGGCTTACCGCAACGCTACATTGACCCAAAAATGTTTCAACGAGCCTGCAGCAGAGCTGGCATAGAGGATTTCACTTTCCATGACCTACGCTATACGTGGGCCAGTTGGCACGTACAACGAGGCACCCCCCTATTCGCTCTTAAAGAGCTAGGCGGCTGGAAGACACTGGAAATGGTAAAGAAATATGCCCACTTGGGTAATGAGCACCTAGCGAAGTACGCAAACAGTGGCACATTTTTGGCACACTCGGCGTAGAAAACAAAAACGCCACCGATTAAGGTGGCTTTATCTTGCACGCAATGAAAAAGCCCCGCGTTTTTTAACGAGGGGCTTTTAAGAATTCTTGGTGGCTCATCCCTGATTCGAACAGGGGACCTGCGGATTATGATTCCGTCGCTCTAACCTGCTGAGCTAATGAGCCAAGACCTGTAATATAGCATGTTATTTTAATAATGTGCAAGTATTTTTTGCATTTTTATTAAAAAAGAGGAATTTACTGTATCCGTAAGCCTACCCGTTGAGTGAGTTTGGCAAAGCGATCAATGTCGTCATGGATGACGCGTTTAAATTCATCTGCTGCACTACGAAAAGGAGTATAACCTAACTTTTTCAATTTGTCTTGAATTTTTTCATCCTGCATGATGTCTGCGAGGACTTCGTTTAATTGCGTCACAATCGCCTTTGGCGTGCCGGCCGGTGCTAACACCCCGTGCCATTGGTTCAGCTCATAATTTTCCACCCCGGTTTGCATCACCGATTTCACCTCGGGCATGACGGCACTGGGTTCGGGCGAGGTCACGGCCAAGGGGCGTAGTTTGCCGCTTTGCACAAAGCTCATCGCACTAGAAATCGTCACAATGCCTAAAGGCACTTGACCCGAGGCCACGTCAGCCACAGCAGGGCCGCAACCTCGATACGGCACATGCAATAGGCTCACTCCTGTGCGCTCTGCTAGCATTTCACCCGCCAAATGCTGTGGTGTGCCATTACCGCACGAGGCAAAGGCCACGCTGCCGTCTTTGCTTTGTTGCAACGCCTGTGCCAAATCCTGCGCCGGATTATTTTCCCCTACTACGATCACCGAAGGAATCCACGCCACGTTAATGATCGGCTCAAAATCCTTTTTAGGATCAAAGCCAAGCTGCCTGTACACACCTGGGTTAACGGCAAACGAGCTGTTCACCATCAACAAGGTATAGCCATCGGGATCACTATCAGCCACATAACGCGCGCCGATATTGCCGCTGGCTCCCGGGCGGTTTTCCACCACCACCGGGGTGCGCCAACGTTTTTCTAGCTCATCACCCAACAAACGCGCTAACAAATCCGTGCCTCCCCCAGGAGGAAAGGTCACCACTAAGTTAACGGGTTTGGTGGGGTAGTTTTTGGTCGTGGTCGCCGCTGCTTGTACATTCGGGCGCCAAGCTAAGACCGCTATGACCGCCGCCATCAGCAAAGCCACTACGATATATAGGCGTTTTACTATCATGTCTTTATCCTTAGATCGCATCCAAGCCGATATCTAAAATTTTGGTGCTGTGCGTAATCCAACCGATCGCAATTCGATCCACCCCCGTGGCCGCCACAGCTGCCGCCGTATCAGGAGTAATGCCGCCGCTGGCCTCACTGACCGCGCGACCATCGATGCGTTTGACCGCCTCGACCAAGGTATCGGTATCCATGTTGTCGAGCAAAATCACATCCACCCCAATCGCCAAGGCCTCATCCAACTGCGTTAAGGTGTCGACCTCTACCTCGATTTTGACCATATGACCAATCGCCGCCCGCGCCCGCTCTACTGCCACGGTCAGGCTACCGGCAATCGCAATGTGGTTATCTTTGATCAGCACCGCATCATCCAAGCCAAAACGATGATTGCTGCCACCGCCTACCCGCACCGCGTATTTTTCTACGCTACGCAACATGGGCGTGGTTTTACGGGTGCACGTCACCTTACAACCATAGGGAGCAATGCGTTGCGCAATATCCGCTGTGGCCGAGGCAATCCCACTGAGATGACATAAAAAATTCAACGCGGTGCGTTCGGCACTAAGAATCGCGCGAGCAGAACCTTTAATGCGTGCAATACGGCTGCCCTTTTGCAACGCGGCCCCATCTGCCATCAAAGGTTCAAATTCCACTTTGGCATCCATCAACTCGAACGCCAAACGCGCCAGATCGATACCTGCCAACACCCCCGTCTCACGGGCCACTAAAAAGAGCTCGGATTGCACCTCGGCACCGATGATGGCGTCGCTGGTAATGTCCCCCGCCCGCCCTAGGTCTTCGGTTAGCGTGGCACGCACTAAGGGCTCTAATAAAACAGTAGGCAAGGCAAATACAGGCGCAGCGTTCATAATAATTATGCTCAAATGGAGTATTAATAGTATAAAAAAAGCGGTGGCTCACACCACATGCACTTATACTAACCTTGAGCATAACTAAGCGCAAGTCTTATATAAGACTCTGTGGACACCACACCACAAACTTGATAAACATCAGAAAATAACCATCAAGGCCGCAAAGAAGAACTAACGCGCCTGTCGTGCCAGAGGCAATTTAGTGCCGGCAATCGCCCGCTCTAACACCACATCCCCTTTAAAGCGGAATAATTTGGCTGGACGCCCGGCGGACCCTGTGGTCAACGCACCGGTTTCTTCGACCAGGTTTTGCTGCTCGACCAAGCGCCTGAAATTTTGCTTATGTAATACGCGGCCGGCGATGGCCTCTACGGTCTGCTGTAACTGCAATAAGGTGAACTCATCTGGCATCAGCTCAAACATCACCGGTCTGTATTTGATCTTGGCACGCAAGCGCGCTATGCCGGTGGCCAAAATACGACGATGATCGTAACGCATGGATAAGCCCAACACGCTGTCATCGGCACGGGTATCGGTTTGGCTTTGTCTAGTAGCCTCGTCCACCAAGCCCGCCTCGAATAACAACTCGTAGCGTTGCAGCACCATGTCCTCGTTCCAACTAGAGCCCTCTAGGCCAAACGCATAGCTCACCCGTTGCCAACGCTCGTACTGCAAGGCCGCATCGGCCTGCGCCCAAGCGGTCAGCGCAGGGATCAACTGATCGCTTAAAATAGCCGGCATCCCTAATCGCCAATCCTCCCACGGAAAATAGCGATACCAGTCTTGCCAGCCCACATCATTTTCCTGTTGGGTAGTACCCTCTATCGTCAAAGCCAGATAACTAACAGAGATCACCCGTTCGCCCGAGGCATAAAACCGCCCCTTGTCCGCAAAGGTATATAACTGTTCCACATAGCCCAAATCGTGATGCGTTTGCTCCTCTACCCACTGGCGCAAACCATTTTGTAATGAGCGGTGCGAATGTTGCAACGGACCTGCCGGCAACGCCCGCGCGCATTGCGTGGTCAACACCCGTGGTTGCCCTGCGGTCACAGCCACCAATACCGCGACCAGCTCTGCGGATAACGCCGAATCACTCACCAGAAAAAAACTCCTTATGCTTTGTAATTAATCATTCATTATGCAAGATCATTATATACAGACCATGACATTTCTTGAGATATATCAGTAATAGGCTAAATAACCACGATCCCTACAGCTTGATTCTCCATTAGGGTTTTAGCGGTATCGCTTATTATTGTAATATTTCCTATGATGTACCTACAGTTTTTAACAACTGCTGCGCTATCAGCCCACCACACGGTACCGTCAAAACAACGAGGTCTCTCCGCAGGATCCCCATGAGAAAAAACTATCCCATTACCCAAATCGAACATAAACTTCGACACGATCAATACCTGATTTCCAAAACCGACCTCAAAGGCCGCATTACCTATGCCAACCCCGCCTTTATAGAAATCAGTGATTTTAGTCGCGAAGAGCTCATCGGCAAAGCCCACAATATCGTGCGCCACCCCCACATGCCGCCAGCCGCCTTTCAGGATTTATGGGATACCTTACAAGCGGGCAAGCCCTGGACAGGCATCGTAAAAAACCGTCGTAAAGACGGGGGGTTTTACTGGGTTAATGCTTTAGTCGCCCCGATTTTCGAGGGCGACCAAGTCACCGGATACGCCTCGGTACGGGTCCGCCCCACCGACGAACAAATCCAAGTCGCCGAAGCTCTGTACGAAAAAATCAACAACGACACCTTAACCGGCTATGTGCTTAAAGAGGGTGCCGTTGTACCAACCGGCTGGCGCAAACTCGTGTCATGGGCTCGCGCACCATTCAAACGCAACCTGATGGCTAGCCTATGGCGATTAGTCACCGTAGGCTCCGGTGTCACCGCCGTATTCGCCTATTTTGCTTTTACCGGCGGCATTCCCGAATCCATGCAACTAGGCTTCGCTGCTCTTTTAGTGCTACTTTTTGTTTTTGTTTATGGCTACGGCTGGTACATTGCGCGCGGCATTATTAACCCGATCAAAGACGCCGCCGCTATTGCCCAGCAAATTGCAGCCGGTAACTTATTATTAAATACCCAACAAAACAGCAACAGCACCAGCCATGAAACCAATCATTTGTATTTTTGCTTGGATTTGATGCGCAAAGGCCTGAGCGCCATCGCCAGCGACACCCACTCTGGCATCAAAACCTCCAAAGACATCGCCCAAGAAATCGACAGCGATAACCGCTTGCTGTCCGATCGCACCCACAACCAGGCGGACTCCCTACAACAAACCGCCGCCAGCATGGAAGAGCTGACCATCACCGTGCAACAAAACGCGGATAATGCACGCCAAGCCACCCAGCTTGCCAGACAAAGCATGGCCACCGCATCTCAAGGCGGCGCGGCTGTACAGCAGCTGGTGGATACCATGCAAGACATCCATCAAAGCTCACGCAAAATCGCCGATATTGTGGAGTTAATCGAGGGCATCGCCTTTCAGACCAATATATTGGCCCTAAACGCCGCCGTCGAATCCGCCCGTGCCGGTGAAGCCGGTCGCGGCTTTGCCGTGGTCGCCGGAGAGGTACGCAGCCTAGCCCAACGCAGCTCCCAAGCCGCCGGTGAAATCAAAACCCTGATCGAGGAATCCGTATCCCGCATGGACACCGGCGTCAATCAAGCCGAACACGCCGGTCACACCATGGAAGACATCGTCACCTCCGTCCAACGCGTCAACGACATCATCGGTGAAATCTCCATGGCCTCCGAAGAACAAGCCACCGGCCTACACCAAATCCACCTCGCCGTATCCCAAATCGACGACGTCACCCAACAAAACAACACCCTCGTCAACCGCCTAGGCCACACCGTGGGTCAGCTGGCCGGACAAGCTGAAATCCTAGACCAAGCTATTCGGGTACTGAATACAGAGCATATTCAATCGCAAGGACAAGCCGATCGGTTTAAGGAAAATAAGCTGAAAGGACCGGTGGGAGATGGGGTGGTTTGATAGTTGTAGAGGACTTAGCTAATTAGATAAGTAGCTAGTTGAAAGGAAAAGCCAGCTTTCTGTGGGGGAGGTTGGCTTTTTTATGTGCGGTGCAAAAAAAATCGCACCCACCCTAAACTTTTCCACCATCCTGCCGTTACCTATACCAAGACGGGTGGAGTTAGGTCTTAGATTGCTCTGGCAAGCCTTCCAACGTCAAAAAATTTAGTTTACGGCTCACCCTAAAGTTTCTCATCGGTCATCCGTAAATCAGAATATAACAAATCAATTCATTACCAACGACGTCCTAAAAAGGAAGAAATATGTCTGTAATTAACACTAACGTTTTGGCTCTGACTTCTCAGAACAACCTAACCAAATCCCAATCCGCCTTGGGTACCGCGATCGAGCGTTTATCTTCAGGTCTACGCATCAACAGCGCCAAGGACGACGCTGCTGGTCAAGCAATTGCTAACCGCTTCACGGCCAACATCAAGGGTCTGACCCAAGCTGGCCGTAACGCTAACGATGGTATCTCCATCGCACAGACGACTGAAGGTGCGTTGAACGAAATCAACAACAACCTGCAGCGAATTCGTGAGCTGACGGTTCAAGCTGCTAACGGGTCGAACTCGGAATCGGACCTTAAGTCTATTCAAGATGAAATTGGTCAACGCCTTGGAGAAATTAACCGTGTCTCGGAGCAGACACAGTTTAACGGCGTTAAAGTATTGGCTGGTGACAACGCTCTTAAGATCCAGGTTGGATCAAATGATAATGAGAGCATCAGCATTAATCTGCGCCAGATTACAGCGAAGACACTGGGTTTGGACGGCTTTAACGTAAACGGAAGTGGTGTAACTCAAAACCGTACTGCCACCATCACGGATCTTCAAGCAGCTGGTGCAACTGGCGCCAACAATACAGTAACGACCACGCACAATGCGGCTACGTTTGAACAAGTGGTCGGACAAATGGCCGACGGTAATAAGATTACAGTTAGCGCCACGGAGATTTACACTTACAACGCGGCGTCCAACGCTTTCACCACCACTGCAACGCTAGATGCGTCGACCGCTGGTGACGTTACGGCATTTGCTGCATCATTGAAGCCGTCTACTGGCACGGTCGCTGGTTCGTACACCCTCAGCAACGGCGATGTCGCCGCCATCGAAGTTGATACTACAGGCAAAATTTCAATAGGCGGGAAAGCTGCTTACTTGTCTGCTACAGGCGAACTGACGCCCAACGATGCAACCGGCGACGGATCAGGCACACAAGCAACATTGGAAGCGCTGCTTACCGCTAATACGGATGGTGCAAAACTCACGCTCGGTGGCACCACATATACTTCAGACAACACTGCCCAGACGTGGTCGTACACCAAAACTGCCTCCATTGATGAGGTATCAACCGCTGTGACGGGCGCTACCGGAGTGACTGCTACGATCGGTACGGGTATCGCAACAGCCACGATTACGTTCGATGATAACTCGACTACTTCCACGGACACTTGGGTGGATAGTGACGGTGAGTTGACGAAAATTCAAACGTTCACGACCGACTACAAGGTGGATGCGGACACAGGCGAAGTAACCGTAGCAGCTCAAGGCGCGAACGTTGCTGGTACAAAATACGAGGTTAACGTCGGAGATACGGTTTACATGAGCAGCGGTGGGAATCTTACCACCGCTACAACTAGTGCTGGTGATAGAACCACGGATCCTCTGTCGAAACTTGACGCAGCACTTGCTAACGTAGACGCGCTTCGTTCGGAACTGGGTGCCGTTCAGAACCGGTTCCAATCCACGATTGCCAACCTCAGCAACACCGTCACCAACCTGTCCGCAGCTCGTTCGCGTATTGAAGACGCCGACTACGCAGTCGAAGTCTCCAACATGACTCGCGCTCAGATCCTGCAACAGGCTGGTACCTCGGTTCTGGCTCAAGCCAACCAAGTACCGCAAGGCGTTCTGTCGCTGCTGCGTTAATTCAAAGCAGTATTGGGGACGGGCAACCGTCCTCATTCAGTACTACGAAACCGCCTTTCCTTCGGGATGGGCGGTTTTTCTTTGGGGTCACGGAAGACGATATTCAGTCCTTCGGCTGGGAAAATCGAATCACTTTCTTCTTGATCGGCTTCCCGTCGCTGCCAATGACGGTATCCAAACCGTACAGTCCTGCTTTATCGAGGTGATTGCGCACCGTATTGTCGCTGATCTGTATTCCTTCGCTTTCGAGGGCTATTGCGATCTGGCGCGGATTCTCGTACAGACCTGAGCGGGCCATATCAGCAATCCGTTTTTGCACCTCGTCCGAAAGCGACATTCCGTTTCGCGTGGGAGCCGTGCTTCGAATGGGGATCCTTTGATCGGCGACCCATCCAGAGTTCTCCTTCAACAGTTTCTTCCAGCGATGATAGTTGCTGGGAGGAATGCCCACATCCCGACACGCCTGCTCGAGCGATACTCTGTTGGGGTTCCCCTGGTACGTGGCGCTGTGCACCCTCTGCACCAGTGCGAATCGTTCTTCCGGCGATAGCTGCTTACTCATAAAAATACTATAGCAGTTATGGGAGCGTTAGCGGGATAAACGTCATTTTTTCGATGCCCATTCGATAAATACCCTGCCACTCGGTTATCTGCATTTTCCCTTGATTACCGAGCAGCCTAATCTCGACATTCCGAGCTTGCTGGCATAGCCGACAAGGACGCAATTTAACGCTACAGGCGACTTTGTGATCAGGAAACGAGGTCAGTCGTTTGGGGTTCTTGTCTGGGTATCGTTGGAATGCCCTTGGTGAAATTATGCCCAAAATATCTGTAAAGAAGATGATGACCTAGAAGGCATATATGGGGAATCACATCAGACAGGCAAATCACCAAAGAAAAGACAAAATATCCCTTTAATCAACATTTCCCTCTAACGACTTCATTGAAGGAATGTCGACCAAATGACTGACCTAATCCACATATCTCACATCAGTCCGCCCGTAACGGGAACAACAATACAAATAAAGGACATACATGACTACGCATCACAACACCCAGTCCGTACAAGGAAATAGCCCTATCCAACTGGACGACATCAGGGCAGCACTCATGGGTGAATTCCACTTCAATACCTCACTCACAGATCAAGAGCAATCACGGGCGAACCTACGAGCGCAATACATCTATGACATCACCCAGATGGGATTCGACTGGTTCGTCACATTGACGTTTAGGTATAAGAAGACCGATCACGACGAAGTCGCTGGTCTGGCAAGGGAATTCTTCGGTTTACTGAGTCGAGACCTGTATGGCAAGCGCTCAAAGAAACGGGTTATCCATTACGCTGCGATTGAAAAGCACAAGGATGGCTCATATCACATCCATGCCGTAATCAAGCAGCCCGGTCCCGATAGCCCACTTAATCAATCAGAAGTACGGACTCTGATAAAGGGGAAATGGCATGAGGTGGCAAGCACGAATTTGGATATGTCTTCGTCGGGGAATGACTCGGAGAGAGATTGGTTCCGACCCATCAATCCAGCTGAACTCTTCGAGGTGGGCCAATATATCACCAAGGACTGCTACCGGTACGACGACACCATCATCTATGACCTGTGTTGTCTTACCGGGCGGAAAGTTGGTTAAAAGCCAATCTTCGACATTACACAACATTCTGCGAGGCCGGTTTTATCGGGCCTTTATCCTTTCACCCGTATCTGGCTTCAGCCGTCAATTTCATCAGCTTTTCTTCGTCCACCACGTTGAGGGTCCCGGGATGAAAGAACCGGACATACCAGATGTCGTAGTCCAGTTTGGCAATGATGTCAGAGAGAGGATCGCGCTACGGTGCTCTTCTGCGGTTTCGCGGAAATGAGATTCAAACTGTTCCCAGTGATCGGCAAGTCGATTCGACGCGGCGAACTGCTTCCGGATAAGTTGGATGAATCGGCTGAGCGTCCGAGTGTAAAGGGTGACGAGACTGTTTTCCGGCATGCATTCTCCTTCTCATTTTGTTCGAATACCAGAAGACCATTTTGGCCGACCAGCAATGCTGGTTCGCAAACCGTGACTACAGGTTTGGCTTCGACTTCCCGACCGGAAACATCATCCACAATATCGGAAACGATGTTGGTTGCGGCAAGGAGAGTTTCTTGGCTCAAGTGTGCATATCGCTCGGTCGTCCTCACATTCGCGTGACCAAGAATCTTCTGCACCTCATATATCGGTCGCCCTTGATTCACCAGAAAACTCGCAGGGCTATGCCTCAAGTCATGTACGCGCACATCTTTAATGCCAGCCGCTTTACGCACGCGATTCCAGGCGTGATATATGTTCACATATGCCTTCTTGGTATCAGGATTGAAGAAGATATGTTCTACGCCAGGAGACCGTTCAACGCTACGCAGCAGCGTTATAGCTCCGTCCGACAAAGGCACGTAACGAGTCTTACCACTTTTATTGAACTCGATTCGCCATTGGGCCTTGTCAAAATTTATGTCGGACCATCGAGCATTCAAAACTTCCTTATGTCGCGCTCCGGTATAAATCCACATTAGCGTGATTTCTTTTATTCTCGGATGGTTGGAAGCATCCAGTTCGGAAATCAGCCTTTGCAGTTCGTTGGTGCTTAGGTAGCGGCTTCGCTTATTGTTCTCTTGGAGCTTGGGGACTGCGGCCATAGGATTCGGTTTCACGCCGGGCACTTCCCATTCCAAAGCACATACGAACGTTCTATGCGCCACAGTTATCATACGATTCGTGGAAGACTCTTTGTGCTTCTGAGCGTCTCTGTGTCTATTGAACACGTCCACTGCATGCTGTCTCGTTATCTCACCCATGTGCAAGCGGCCCAGCACCGGAAGGATGTGATGCTTCAGATTGGCTTCGTCAACCTTCCAGCTGCGTTTATTGCGCTGAATATGTGGCAAATATTGTTTTTCGATGAATTCCCCATATGTTGGTACGTTCCTACGCTGACTGGCTTCAGCAAACGGATCCTCCCCTAAGCTTAGGCGGGAGAGCAGTTCTTTCGCTTTAGCCCTTACGTCCGCCAATGACACAATAGAGGCGTCAGCAATACGTTTGTCCATCGAGGTGACCTTTCCCCAAAAAACAGTGCCATAGCGTTGATGAGATTTCCATTAAGCTGGGACAAAAGGAGATCTCACTATGAAGAAGCGTTACAGCGAAGAACAAATTATCCGTGCCATTAAAGAGCATGAGGC
>DUNB01000039.1 GCA_012839585.1 Alcaligenaceae bacterium
AACGCCCCCAATAGATTAGGAGCGTACAAGAAACAAGTAATTAAAACGATTCAGAAAAGTAGATTAGTTAATGGAATACTTAAAAAACAAAGCGAATTAATTACCATTGAAAATAAAGCCCCAGTTGGTTGGGGCTTTGTATATTGTCGGCAAAAGCGGCTGAAATTGCAAGAGTTCTAGTTGTCTACTCTGGCTTTTTTCAGCCTAGCTGATGCACGCTACGCCTGTTTTTGAGGGCTTTTGCGCAAGGATAATAAGGCATGCATCAAGATGGCACCAAATGTTGCTGTCCCAATACCGTCTAAGCGGATGAAGCCGATTTCCAAGCTAAAGTTACCCGCACCGAGGATCAGCGTCACAGCAGCCACCAGCAAGTTTTGGCTCTTGCTGAAATCCACCTGATTCACCACCCAAATACGCGCCCCCGCCACACTGATTAAACCAAAAACCACAATGGACATACCGCCCAACACAGGGCCTGGAATCATTTGAATGATGGCGCCAAATTTAGGTGAAAAACCCAAAAAGATCGCAATCAGCGCGGCCAAGGCAAAGACCAAGGAGGAGTAAATACGCGTGGCTGCCATCACCCCAATGTTTTCGGCATAAGTGGTCACACCCGTGCCCCCTACCGAGCCAGATAGCATGGTGGCCACGCCATCCCCCACAAAGGCACGACCTAGGTATCGATCTAGGTTTTGCCCTGTCATGGCGGAGACCGCTTTAACGTGACCTAAGTTTTCTGCCACCAAAATGATGGCTACCGGCACGATCACCGTCATGGCTTGTACTTCGAAAACCGGCTTAGAAAAACTGGGTAATCCAAACCACGCTGCCTGCGCTACCCCGCTGGCATCAATGGGGACCCCGTAGCCCAGGCCATTGGTAAACACGGCGTACAACAAACACGCAACGATCAAACCGACCAAAATCAACAAACGTTGCACCACGCCGCGGCTGTATACGGCCACACCGCCCACGCACAATACGGTCATTAAAGCCATCAACGCATCAAAGGTGCCTGATCCCATCGCACCTTTAGCAGCAATGGGGGCTAAGTTCAGACCAATCACCGCCACAATGGCACCGGTGACCACTGGGGGCATCATTTTGTTGATGAGTTTGGCCGCACCGCCCGAGCGTGCATCAGCGATCCAAACCAACAGCCCGATCAAGGTGTAGACCAGGCCACATATAATAATGGCGCCTAATGCGACGCCTATATTTGGATTGCTACCACTACCGGCATAGCCGGTGACCGCGATCACACCACCGATAAAAGCAAAACTAGAGCCCAAATAACTGGGAACCCGTCCGCCTACAAAAAAGAAAAAGATCAACGTCCCTATACCGGACATCAAAATGGCTAAGTTTGGATCAAAGCCCATGAGCAATGGAGCCAAAATCGTTGAGCCAAACATGGCAACAACGTGCTGCGCGGCCATGGCGACGCTTTGCGGCGCGGGAAGGTATTCATGCGGTTGCACCACGGCATCAGCCGCAACGGATGGCACTTTGCGCCAACGGGGAAAGTAGGTTTCGGACATATTCGGACATAAAGGAGAGCTTTAATAGTGAGCAGAATGCTTTCACTGCCGCAAGTTTAAAGCGTTGTCAGCACAAGTGGCAAGCAATACCGGAGGTTTTTTACGTTAGCCCAACAATCTTAACCCAAGCTCTTTTACCGCCTGCTTTCTATACGCTTTAAACCGAGCGGACTCCTCAAGCAACCAATTTTCTAATAAGGCACTATTTTTATTTTGGGTGTTTGCGCTTAAAAAATAATAAGAAGCTAAAGAACGCACCACTTGCTTATAAGGCGTCACTAAACGTCCACTTAACAAATCGTCTAACACTAAAGCTAAGCGCCCTATAGCAATACCTTGATTGCTAAAAGCTGCAGCTAACGCTAACTGTGACAAATTAAAATGGGTGCCTGTATTTTCTACGGACTCATAACTAAACCCAACCCCCTTAAGCCAAGTACTCCACTCTATATCTAAGGGAGCCATTGCCCAAGGTTGGCTATCATGAAGCAGGTACTGCGTAGGAATTTCCGTAGAATCGACCAGCTCAGGGTGCGCCTCCAAGAACTCAGGACTACAAACCGGCACTAACCACTCGTCCATAAAAGAGACCGCCCTAGTCTCTTTGTACCCGCCTGGATCAAAGCGTATCCCCCCCTGAACATCTTCATTTTCCATACGAAAACGATCTAAATGATGAAATTCCCCCTGCACTCGAATCGATAGTTGAGGGTTATCTCGCAAAAAAGAGTTCAGCCTAGGCGTCAGCCACATTAAAGCAAATGAGGGAGAGCAGCTTAGCTTTATTGTATTTACTCCCTGATTTTTACTCTTAAAACGATTAACTGTTAAGGCCAATGTATGAAAAGAGTGAGCGGTGATTTCGGCTAGCTCTACTCCTGCTGCAGTTAAGCTTAGTTGCCTCCCCCCTCGAATAAAAAGCTCTACACCTAAATGCTCCTCTAGCTTTTTCACCTGCTGACTCACAGAGCCTTGTGTCACGTTCAGCTCAGCTGCCGCTCGCGTAAAGCTTTCATGTCTTGCCGCCGAATCAAAGCAACGTAACCATGTCAACACGGAAGAAGATAATGGTTTTATCATTAGTTTAGGTAATACATTGTGTGGGATTAATCGTTTGTGTAATTACATAATAACTTACAGAATGAACATAGTAATGGGAATAAACCATTTTAACCCTATGAATATAATGAGTATATTATGATTGATTCACCTAAGACCCATCTTAATCTATGGCTAAATCCTAATAATAACCCCTATAGCCAACCCCCCAAAAACTTTAGTATTACTTATATTGATATCAAAAAAGCAGAAGATCGCTTGAGTCGATTTGCTCCTCTACTAGAGTTACTATTTCCTGAGCTTCGTATGAATCAAGGCATTATTGAGTCAGAGCTTTTACACATTAGCACACCCCCTCAGCTTCCTATTAGCACTGATTTATGGGTGAAAGCAGACCATGCTTTACCCATAGCGGGTTCAATTAAAGCGCGGGGAGGAATTCATGAGGTATTAGAATTTGCTGAAAAACTAGCCTTAGAACAAGGAATCATTACCACCAATAGCACATACACAGACCTCTCTTTACCTGAAGCCAAGCAGCTTTTCTCTCAATACACCATTGCTGTGGGCTCCACAGGCAATCTAGGTCTTAGCATAGGCGTCTCTGCAGCAGCACTCGGCTTTAACGCCGTGGTTCATATGTCTAAAGAGGCAAAACCCTGGAAGAAAGCTCATTTACGTCAACACGGAGTAACCGTTATCGAACACGAAGGCGATTACGGTTTAGCGGTTCAAAGCGGCCGCGAGCAAGCCAAGACCGACCCGTACTCTTATTTCATTGATGATGAGCGCTCCACGTCTTTGTTTTGTGGTTATGCCGTAGCAGCCTTTAGATTACAAAAGCAACTACTTGAAAAAAACATACACATTAGCGCTGAGCAGCCGCTCTTTGTCTATATCCCTTGTGGTGTGGGCGGAGCCCCTGCTGGCGTTGCTTATGGCTTAAAACTTATTTTTAAAGAAAACGTGCATTGCTTTTTCATTGAGCCTAAGCAATCCGCTTGTTTTTCCCTACAACTACAACATTTAGAAACACCCGGCATTTCGATTTACGACGTAGGTCAAAGCAATCAAACCGAGGCTGATGGTCTTGCTGTTCCCGTAGCCTCTGAGCTCGCTATTACCGCAATGAAAAACCATTTAGCGGGTGTAGTGACCATTGATGATCAACACCTGTTTGCCAATCTATACGCACTACATACTCATAATGGTTTAAAAGTTGAGCCTTCGGCTGCTGCCGCATTAGCAGGCCCGGTGGCACTATTTAACACTTCTGCTGGAGAGCAATATATAAGTGAGCTCAATGAACACCATTTCCAAGCAGCTATCCACCTAGTTTGGACGACTGGTGGTTTATTTGTACCCGAAGACGAGTTTAATAACTTTCTACTTAGAGGAGAAACAGCTTATCAAGAGTTATACCAAAAAAGATAAGTTTTAATTACTAAGCACTCGCCTTTGAGTGCTCTTATATCCTGAAAAGGGGAGACAATGAAAACAACAACTTTTAAATTATCAAAAAAATGGCTAATGATCGGCAGCCTAGTGGCTGTTAGCATGAGTGGAGTGACACAAGCTCAAACCATTAATGCAGTCATGCACTCAAGCTTGCGCATATTGGACCCGATCATCACTACAGCCCACATTACACGTAATCATGGCTACATGATTTACGACACCCTGCTAAGCACGGATGCCGACAACAACATCCAGCCACAAATGCTAGAAAAGTGGGAAGTCTCTGATGACGGCAAAACCTACACCTTTTATTTGCGCGAAGGTCTTAAATGGCATGACGGAGCACCCGTCACTGCCGACGATAGCGTAGCCTCCATTAAACGTTGGGCAAAGCACGACAAAATGGGCCAAATGCTCATGGGAATGCTAACCAAGATGGAGGTGGTTGATGATCAGAGCTTTGTTATGGAGTTTGATACGCCAACAGACTTAGCTCTACACGCTTTGGCCAAACCTAGTGGGGTTACTCCTTTCATCATGCCTAAACGCATTGCTGAAACCCCTGAAAATACAGCCATTACAGAACATATAGGATCGGGACCATTTAAAATGGTGGTTGATGAGTTTCAACCAGGCATTCAAGCCGTTTATGAAAAAAACCCCGACTACATCCCACGCAATGAGCCAGCAAGTGGTACTGCTGGAGGCAAAAAAGTTTTAGTAGACAAAGTTAGATGGATTGCCACCCCCGATGCCATGACTTCTGTCAATGCGCTGATTAGTGGTGAGGTGGATTATCTAGAACAACTTCCCTACGACCTCTCTCCCATCGTTAAGGCCAATGACAGTGTCAACATTCAGGTCTTAGACCCCCAAGGCTATCAAACTATTATGCGCATGAACCACCTTCATGCTCCATTTAACGATAAAAAAATACGTCAAGCCGCCATGTATGCCGTAGGTCAAGAATCAATTTTGCAGGCCATGATTGGCGACCCAGAGTATTACAAAACATGTCCGGCTTTATTTGGATGTGGTTTACCTTATGAAAGCCAAGAGGGTTCTGAGATTACCGTTAAGGCAAACTTAGACAAAGCAAAAGAGCTTTTGAAAGAAGCCGGTTACGATGGCACTCCCGTTGTGATTCTTCAACCAACCGACACTCCCTCTGTTAATACACAGCCAGTCGTGATTGCCCAAGCACTACGTAACGCCGGTTTCGTGGTGGATATGCAAGCAATGGACTGGCAGTCTGTAGTCACTCGCCGAACCGTACAAGCCGCACCTAAGGACGGTGGCTGGAACATATTCTCTACTAACAACGTAATGGCAGAAGCTTTTGATCCATTGCGCGCTTTTAGTGTGGCGGCAAATGGTAACCAAGCCTGGTTCGGATGGCCAGATGTACCCGCCATTGAAGAGTTACGTTTAGAGTTTGCTCGCACCCCTGACTTAGAAAAGCGTAAAGAACTGGCCGCAAAAATTCAAAAAATTGCGATCGATGAAGGGGTAGTGCTTCCTATGGGGCAATACTATATTCCTGGTGCATTTAGTAACAAGCTAGAAGGTATGCTGAATTCACCCGTTCCACTTTTCTGGAATATCACCAAGAAATCTTAACCCTATAGGTGGTATATGTTTAACTTCATCTTGCGGCGCGCTGTCGCATCAATACCTGTTATGTTTGTCGTAGCGATGGTTGTATTTGCCTTGCTTCGTCTTACTCCTGGCGACCCTGCTGCCATTATTGCAGGCGATTCAGCCACACCTGACCAGCTTGATCAAATACGCCGCATGATGGGGTTAGATCAGCCCATATATACACAGTTTTTCATGTGGATTGGGCAGTTATTATCCGGAGACTTGGGTACCTCTTTACTTTCGGGTGTACCTGTTGCGGAGATGATTGCTCAGCGCATGGGTCCTTCTATTGCATTAAGCCTGAGCACCATTACCGTTGCAGTACTAATTGCTGTTCCTCTAGGCATCTTAGCCGCATGGCGTCAAGGCAAGACCTTAGATCGTCTTGTCATGGCAATATCTGTTATGGGCTTTTCAGTACCTGTTTTTGTTACGGCGTATGTGCTTATTTTACTCTTTTCCATCAAGCTAGGCTGGTTTCCAGTCCAGGGCTATAAGCCCCTTTCCGCAGGCTTCTGGCCTTTTATTCGCTCGATAAGCTTACCCACTGTTGCGTTAAGCACCGTTTATATAGCTCTGATTGCTCGTATTACTCGTACTAGCATTATTGAAGTGATGGGTGAAGATTTTATCCGTACCGCTCGCGCTAAAGGCATGAAAGAGTATCGTGTATTACTAGGGCACGCGTTACGTAATGCTGCGGTTCCTATCGTCACTATCATCGGAGTGGGTATTGCGATGCTTATTAGTGGCGTGGTGGTCACCGAGTCAGTATTTAATCTACCAGGCTTAGGTCGTTTGGTTGTGGAGGCTGTGCTAGCCAGAGATTATCCCGTTATTCAAGCATTAATTTTATTATTTGCTTTTATTTATGTGCTAATTAATCTCATCGTAGATGCGCTCTACACCGTCTTTGACCCCCGTATTCGCTACTAGGAGCCCCTATGACTGTAAAATCCGCCCCTATTCCGTCCTTTGGCTCAAAGACGACCAATAAAAAACCTCAAAGTCTTTTTTGGAAAACCATTAAAACACCTGCTGTTTTAACGGCCTCCGTCGTCATTACAGCCTTAGTTATTATTGCCATTTTTGCACCGTGGTTAACCCAGTACGATCCTACGTCCATAGACCCCTCCTATCGTTTAAAGTCAAGCACAGCGGAACACTGGTTAGGCACTGACGCATACGGACGTGATGTGTTTACTCGTGTTTTATACGGAGCTCGTGTCTCTTTAATCGTGGGTGCAGGCGTCGCCCTGCTCAGTGTGTCCTTAGGCTTAGTGATCGGCCTATTTTCTGGTTACTTTAGGTGGGTTGACGCTATCGTAATGCGTATCATGGATGGCTTAATGGCAATTCCCGGTGTGCTACTGGCTATTGCTTTAGTGTCTTTGTCTGGCGCAAGCCTAACCACCGTGCTCATCGCTATTACCATTCCTGAGATCCCTCGCGTTGTACGCTTGGTGCGTAGCGTTATTCTGAGTGTACGAAATGAAGCCTATGTAGAAGCGGCTATTTCATTAGGAACACCTACGCTAACCATTATGCGTAACCACCTGCTGCCAAATACGCTAGCCCCACTGGTTGTACAAGGGACTTATGTTTTTGCTTCCGCAATTATCACAGAAGCTATTCTTAGTTTCTTAGGTGCAGGGGTCCCACCTGAAATTTCCTCATGGGGCAATGTCATGGCCGAAGGCAGATCATACTTTCAGCTCTTACCAGGGTTAGTGCTTTACCCAGGCATTTTACTCTCCTTAATGGTATTAAGTGTCAATGTATTGGGTGATGCCCTACGTGATGCTCTAGATCCTCGTATGACAAAACGTATGTAAGGTATTAATAAACATGAGTAACACGTTCAAAAAGCCCGTATTAGAAATCAAAAACTTACAAATTTGCACCCGTGATGATGGTCAAAAAAATGGCATAGGCAATGCCCTAGTTCACGATTTAAGCCTTGAAGTAGCTGCAGGGGAGACGCTTTGTATAGTAGGCGAGTCTGGATCTGGCAAGTCCATCAGCTCAATGGCTATTATGGGTTTGCTACCAAAAGATAGCCTAGTAGCTACCCACGGGGAAATCTTTTTAGAAGACGAAGACGTCCTTCTTCAATCGCAGACACGCTTACGCGAGTTACGTGCTACAAAAATGGCTATGGTTTTTCAGGAGCCCATGACGGCATTAAACCCTGTGCATAAGGTAGGACGCCAAGTAGAAGAGGTGCTTACCCTTCATACTCAATGGGAAAAGGCAGAAAGAAAAAAAAGAGTACTGGAAATGCTGGAGTCAGTAGGGCTTCCCGATATCGAGCGCGTATATAACTCTTATCCCCATGAGCTTTCCGGTGGTCAACGACAACGTATTGTGATTGCTATGGCATTAATTTTAAAGCCTAAGCTTTTAATTGCTGATGAGCCTACTACGGCTTTAGATGTAACCACTCAAAAGCAAATTCTAGCCCTAATCCATGAGCTACAAGCGGTGCATGGTACTGCGGTTATTTTTATTACTCATGATTTTGGCGTAGTCGCTGAAATAGCAGATCGCATATTGGTCATGAATCAAGGCAAATTGGTGGAAACGGGTACACGCCAACAAGTACTCTCTGCACCAAAGGAAGACTACACCCGCATGCTTATTTCTTCGGTACCTAGTCTTATCCCCAATCAAAAACCAAACTTAGAAAGCGAGATTGTATTAGACGTACAAGACTTACATAAAGTTTATAACAGTGCCGGTTCTCTATTTGGGAAAAAGCCTAAAAGTGTGGTTGCAGCAAAAGACATTAATTTTCAAATTCATAGACGTGAAATTCTAGGAATTGTAGGCGAGTCTGGCTCTGGAAAATCAACCGTAGCTCGCTGTGTAATGCGTCTTACTGACCCCAGCTCTGGCGTTATAGCGCTACAAGGCAAAAACATTACCACTTTGAGCCGCTCTGAACTAGCTCCTTTGCGCCAACGTATACAAATGATATTTCAAGACCCCTATCGCAGCCTCAATCCTAGGCGCACCGTAGGAAAATCTGTCATAGAGGGGCTACTCAACTACGGCATGAGCTATGCAGAGGCGATGCAAAAAGCAAAAGACACCATGCCACTAGTGGGGCTCAATACTGACGTGTTAGAGCGTTACCCCCATCAATTTTCTGGCGGACAACGTCAACGTATTTGTATAGCACGAGCGCTGGTTATGGAGCCCGATGTATTAGTGGCAGACGAGGCCGTATCGGCTTTAGACGTATCGGTACAAGCTCAAGTTTTAGACCTACTTGATGAAATCCGACAGCGCACAGGCGTGGGCGTGTTATTTATCACTCATGACCTGCGTGTGGCTGCTCAAATTTGCGACACCATTATTGTTATGCAAAAAGGACAAGTAGTTGAGGCAGGTTCAGCTATGACTGTTTTAAAAACTCCACAACACTCTTACACCCAAACCTTACTTCAAGCAGCGCCTGGAAGACAGTGGGATTTCCAGAACTTCCAACCTATCCCCACCCTTTCCTAATAAAAAAGAGACATTGACTATGGCAAAAATTGTATACGGTGGCTTTCAACACGAAACTAACACCTTTGCTCCTGATCTGGCTGACTGGGAGGCTTTCCTCGCTGGAGGGGGGTGGCCAGCTCTATGCTCGGGCCACGATGTCTGGCCCAGTATAAAAGGCGCAAATATTCCTGCTGCGGGTTTTGTTGCAGAAGCGTTGGCCGCCGGTCACGAGGTAGTACCCACGATATGGTGTGCAGCTAGTCCTTCTGCTCATGTAGAAAAAAACACCTATGAACGTATCAGCGCTCTGATTGTAGATGGTATTAAGGCGGCACTGCCTGTGGATGCCGTATATTTAGATCTACATGGTGCAATGGTGGCACAGCACTTTGATGATGGTGAAGGCGAGCTTATTCGACGTATACGCGAATGTGTGGGAGAAACCACTCCTATTATAGCGAGCCTAGATTTGCATGCGAATGTTACACAGCAAATGCTAAATTGTAGTGATGCTCTTGTCGCCTATCGGACTTATCCTCATGTAGATATGGCTGAAACAGGAGCTAGAGCTTTTAAACTTTTAGAGCAGCGCCTAGCACAAGAAAAAAAACCTGCTATGGCAATGCGACGCTTGCCTTTTCTGGTCCCTATTTGCTGGCAAAGCACCGATATTGAACCTGCTCGCAGTTTATATAAAGCCTTGGCGAATCTAGAAACAGAAAGCACACATCTTTCTTTTGCCACCGGTTTTCCCGCAGCAGACTTCCCAGAGTGCTCCCCTGTCATCTGGGCCTATGCTAACACTGAGGCCGAAGCCCAAGATGCTGTCAATCAATTAGCAGACCAAGCAGAGTTAGCCGAAGCACAATTTGCCGGTAAACTCTACGCTCCTCTAGAAGCGGTACAATATGCCATTCAGGAGAGTGAAAACAGTGCCAAACCGATTGTGATTGCTGATGCGCAAGACAACCCTGGCGCAGGCAGTAATTCAGACACTACGGGCATGTTACGGGCTCTTATCGAAGCCGATGCCCAAGATGCCGCCATCGGTTTAATTGTAGATCCAGAAAGCGCACGATTAGCCCATGCCGCCGGAGAAGGCGCAACGATACGTTTATCTTTAGGCGGAAAATCTGGGATTACTGATGACTCTCCTCTAACTGCTGATTTTTTGGTAGAGACCCTTTCCGATGGGCTTATCGATGCAACCGGTCCTTTTTATAAAGGCTTTAAACTTAATTTAGGCCTATGCGCAAGCCTACGTATTGGTGGCATACGCATTGTACTTGCCTCACAAAAAATCCAAATGGCTGATCAGGCCTTGTTTCGTGTAGTAGGCATAGACCCTACACAACAGCGCATTTTAGTGGTAAAAAGCGCCGTACATTTCCGAGCGGATTTCACTCCTATCGCTAAAGAAATCATTGTAGCGACAGCACCAGGCTCAATGCCTATGGTCTTAGAGAATCTTCCTTGGAAAAATTTAAAACCAGGCATACGCATAGATCCTAAAGGCACCATATTCCTTAAAAAATAGCATTAATATGAAAACTGAAATTTGGTTAATTCGACACGGTGAAACGGACTGGAACGCAGAACAGCGTCTACAGGGCTGGCGTGACATTCCTTTAAATGACAGTGGGAAAGCACAAGCCAAATCAGTGCAACGTTTTTTAGAGCAACAACGTATTGCCTTTGATGCGGTATTGAGCAGTGACTTGCAGCGTGCGATTCAAACGGCTGAAATCGCCTTTGAGTGCTCTCCTGAAAGCATCATCTGTCTGCCTCAACTACGTGAACGCAACTACGGGATTTACGAGGGACACCCCTGGCAAAGCCTGACGCAATTGCCCGATCAGCCCGAGCCTGAAATCAATCTGCGTAATCCTGATCTGATTGTGCCCGAGGGCGAGTCCTTGTTGACCTTTAATCAACGCATCATCACCGCTTTTAATGACATCGCCGTACAGCGTCCCAATCAAAAACTGGCCGTGATCGCTCATGGTGGCGTGATTGAAATGGTGTGGCGTTATATACAAAAAGCGGACTTAAGCACACCTCGTCCTTATAAAATCCTAAACGCCAGCGTGAACCACTTTGCTATAGACCAACAGCGTCACTGGCATGAAATCGCTTGGGCCCAAACGGATCATATCCAAACCGCCAACGAAGGACTCTAAACAAAAAGCCGAGTCATATTCAAACCACCAACGTAGGGCTATAAACAAAAAGCCGAGTCAGCTTAAAACTGAACTCGGCTTTTTTGTGCCCATTGATCATGGGCAGCTGTTACAGCAGCAGATTAACCGCCGTGCATATCCTGCAAGGAGTACACCAACAAACCTTCGCCATCACGTAGGTACTGTAAACCCTCTACAGCAGCCAACGCACCTGCGATGGTGGTGTAGTATGCCAAGTTAGCGGCCAATGCATGCGTACGGATAGTACGGGAATCCACAATGGCGTTACGACGCTCTTCGACTGTGTTGATCACCAAGGCGATTTCACCGTTTTTGATCATATCCACAATGTGTGGACGACCTTCGGTGACTTTATTTACTGCCTTAACCTTCAAACCAGCGGCCTCAATGGCTGCCGCAGTACCACGAGTCGCGACGACCTTGAAACCTAGGTCGATCAGACCACGTGCCACCTCAACGGCCTCGGCTTTGTCACCATCACGCACGCTGATGAAAGCGGTGCCTGATTTAGGTAGGTTCACGCTGGCTGCCATTTGTGATTTCACAAAGGCTTCACCAAAGCTACGACCTACCCCCATGACCTCGCCCGTGGACTTCATTTCTGGGCCTAGGATGGTATCGACGCCAGGGAATTTCACGAAGGGGAACACCGCCTCTTTGACTGCGTAGAAGCCAGGTTTGGCCTTGGCAGACATATCTAATTCAGAAACGGTTTTACCAGCCATCACGCGCGCTGCCAGTTTGGCCATCTGTAAGCCTGTGGCTTTGGAAACAAAAGGCACTGTACGTGATGCACGTGGGTTGACCTCTAGCACGTAAACCTCGTCGTTTTGGATGGCGAACTGAACGTTCATCAAGCCTTTTACATTCAAGGCTTTGGCCATGAGTGTGGTTTGACGACGGATTTCCTCTACCACCTCTTCGGATAAGGAGTACGGAGGCAAGCTACATGCGGAGTCACCAGAGTGAACACCGGCCTGCTCGATGTGTTCCATCACGCCGCCAACGAAGACGTCGGTGCCATCAGAAATACAATCCACATCCACCTCGGTGGCATCATTTAAGAAATGATCCAACAAGACGGGGGAGTCATTGCTGACTTTAACGGCCTCGCGCATGTAGCGCTCTAGGTCGGCTTGCTCGTGCACGATTTCCATCGCACGACCACCTAACACGTAGCTAGGACGAACCACGAGCGGGTAGCCAATCTCGGCAGCCAGTGCAATGGCCTCGCCTTCGGCGCGAGCGGTACGGTTTGGTGGTTGACGTAGACCGAGTTTATTCAAGAGTTTTTGGAAACGCTCGCGGTCTTCGGCAATATCAATGGACTCGGGGCTAGTACCGATAATCGGTACACCGTTGGCCTCTAGGGCACGTGCCAGTTTCAATGGGGTTTGACCACCGTACTGAACGATCATGCCTACCGGTTTTTCTACGTGAACGATTTCCAACACGTCTTCGAGAGTTAAAGGCTCGAAATACAAACGGTCGGAGGTGTCGTAGTCAGTCGAAACGGTTTCAGGGTTACAGTTGACCATGATGGTTTCAAAGCCATCATCGCGTAGCGCCATCGCGGCATGTACACAACAGTAGTCGAATTCAATACCCTGACCAATGCGGTTTGGACCACCACCCAAGACGATGATTTTCTTGCGGTCGGTGGGGTTGGATTCGCACTCTTGTTCGTAAGTGGAGTACATGTAAGCCGTGTCGGTGGCAAATTCGCCCGCACAAGTATCTACACGTTTGTACACAGGGCGTACGTTCAACTGATGACGTAGCTTGCGCACCTCGGATTCGATCGTATCCAACAAGAAAGCCAAACGGCGATCGGAGAAACCACGGCGTTTTAGACCTAACAAGGTGTCACGATCTAAGTCGGCCAAGGTTTTTTGTTCTAGGGCTAATTCAATATCAACGATTTCTTTGATTTGAGCCAAGAACCAAGGATCGATTTTGGTGATGTTGTGGACCTCGTCCAAGGACATACCTTGGGCAAACGCATCGCCCACGTACCAAATACGCTCTGGACCGGGTTCACCCAATTCGACCTGTAGTTTTTCACGGTCGGTGGTCATTTGGTTCAGACCGTCCACACCCACCTCTAGGCCACGTAGGGCTTTTTGGAAGGATTCTTGGAAGGTGCGACCCATGGCCATAACCTCGCCCACCGATTTCATCTGGGTGGTTAAGCGCGAGTTGGCTTGGGGGAATTTTTCGAATGCAAAACGTGGGATTTTAGTCACCACGTAATCGATGGAAGGTTCGAACGACGCGGGTGTAGCACCACCAGTAATTTCGTTTTGAAGCTCATCTAAGGTGTAACCCACGGCCAAGCGTGCTGCGATTTTGGCAATAGGGAAACCAGTGGCTTTGGAGGCCAAAGCGGATGAACGGGATACACGTGGGTTCATCTCGATCACGATCATACGACCGTTATCAGGATTCACCGCAAACTGTACGTTGGAACCACCGGTGTCCACACCAATTTCACGCAATACCGCAATAGAGGCATTACGCATGATTTGGTATTCACGGTCGGTCAAGGTTTGTGCGGGTGCTACGGTGATGGAGTCACCGGTGTGCACGCCCATGGGATCCAAGTTTTCGATGGAACACACGATAATGCAGTTATCTGCACTGTCGCGCACGACTTCCATTTCGTACTCTTTCCAACCGAGCAAGGACTCTTCGATCAGGAGTTCTTTGGTGGGAGAAGCCTCTAGACCACGACGGCAGATTTCCTCGAACTCTTCCATGTTGTAAGCAATACCGCCGCCTGTACCACCAAGGGTAAAGCTAGGACGGATCACCACAGGGAATCCAGAGGATTCGATTTCCTCGGCAATTTGGCGCTGTACAGCCCAGGCCTCGTCCATCGAGTGAGCCACACCCGATTTGGCGGACTCTAGACCAATTTTGGTCATGGCGTCTTTAAATTTCAGACGGTCTTCGGCTTTGTCGATGGCCTCGGCGTTGGCGCCGATCATCTCTACATTGTATTTTTCTAAGATCCCTTTGGCAGCCAAATCCAGAGCACAGTTCAATGCGGTCTGTCCACCCATGGTGGGTAACAACGCATCGGGACGTTCACGCTCGATGATTTTCTCTACGGCCTGCCAAGTGATAGGTTCGATGTACGTCACATCGGCCGTATCGGGATCCGTCATGATGGTGGCGGGGTTGCTGTTGACCAAAATGGTACGGTAGCCTTCGGCTTTTAAAGCCTTACAAGCTTGAGCACCGGAATAGTCAAATTCACAAGCCTGACCAATAATAATTGGACCAGC
>DUNB01000040.1 GCA_012839585.1 Alcaligenaceae bacterium
CGGAGAGTTTCGTCACGCTGCGTGTGGTGGGGTCGGCGCCATTTTTCAGCAATAGATTGGTCATTTTGCTGCTGCCTGAGCGCGCTGCCATCATTAGCGGTGTGGTGCCATCCGGCGCAGGAGCATTGACCAAGGCGCCTTTATCTAACAGTAATTGCGCCATTTCTAATTCTTTTTTAGATGCGGCGTAATGCAAAGGAGTCCAACCTAAGCGGTTCACCTTTGCCCCTTTGGCAATTAAATCCAGAGCACGCTGCTTTTCGCCTAATAACGCCAAATACATTAACGGCGTTTCATCATGATCGTTGGTCGCGTTCGGGTCAAAAGCTCGGTGCGAAGTTAATAAATCATAGACGCCCCACGCCTCATTTTGAATGGCCCACATCACTGCAGGCAAGGCTTCACGGCTTTTGATGTTAGGATCCACTCCTTGGGCTAAATAACGCATCACCGATGAAGTTTTGTTGTTTTGCACATCTAGCCAAAACACGTCTTCTACCGCGTGTACTGGAGCCAATAAGCTAAGGCTTAATCCTAAGGCTGCCGTCCATTTCATCAGAGTCATAATTATCCTTTGGTCTAGGTATTAGCAGGGCTGGCTTGCTTAAATAAAGTATAAAAATTGTTAGTAGTGTGTTGTGCGATCTGCGCAGCAGGCACGCCACGTAATTGAGCAATATGCTCTGCCACGTGCACGACTAAGGCCGGGGTATTGATTTTGCCCCGATAAGGCACCGGCGCCAAATAAGGGGAGTCGGTTTCGATTAAGAGGCGATCTAAAGGGACTTTGGTCGCCACCTCGTGCACTTGTTTGGCACTTTTGAAGCTCACAATACCCGACAAAGAAATATAAAAGCCTAAATCCAAGGCCCGTTTAGCTGACTCCCAGTCTTCGCTAAAGCAATGCATTACACCACCTACTTGGCCTGCATCCAGCTCGCGCATAATCCCTAACGTGTCCTCAATGGCATTACGCGTATGGATGATGCTAGGCAAACCACTGTCTTTGCTGACCTGCAAGTGCAAGGCAAAACGCTCACGCTGCCAATCCAAGGGTTCGACCAGACGATAATAATCCAAGCCGGTCTCGCCAATGGCAATCACTTTGGGTTGTTGAGCGCGCTCAAATAGGTCCGCATAAGTGGGCTCAGGCACCTTATCGTAACCGGGGTGCACGCCTACCGAGGCATAAAACTCGGGATATGCTTGTACCAACTCCATCAAACGCGGCCAGTCCTCCAGACACACGCTGACCACCAAAGCTTGGTTGACTTGGTTGTGCTGCATACTTTGACGGATTGCGTCCAAGTTTTGCGCGAGCTCTGGAAAGTCCAGGTGACAATGAGAATCAATATACATAATAAAAAATCAACGTGTTCGAAGGCTTTGGGCGATGCGCTCTAGCGCCGTATGAACCAATAGTTTAGCGTTCAACGGGTGTTCCGCATGCTGCTTTTGTGTCACAAGCCATTTCCATTGCTGCTGGATGGCCTGTGTTGAAGCGCCTTCTAATATTTGTGTGACCAGCGCCTGCAAGCTGGGGTAATAGCGTAAAGGCAACCCTTGGGCACTGAGCTGCAAATCCACATACAAACGCTGCAAGGTATCTAACCACACCGCGGCACTGACGCTTTCTAGCTGAGCAGATAGCCCCAATATAGCCTTAGGGCGCCCCTGCGCCAAAAACTGACACATCTGACCCAACCACTCAGGGTAAGGGTTTGATTGCTGCTGGGCAGCCTGATAAGCCGCCACAGGTGCCCCACCCACTGCTGCCAGCCAACGCTCGGGCTGTTCTATGCGTCCATCTAACCACGCCAGGCTTTGCTGCACACTCGGGATAGCCAGGGGCAAACGACGACAGCGTGACACAATGGTAGGAAGTAAACGTTCATAATGGTCCGTGACCAATAAAAACACCGTTTTTTCTGTGGGTTCCTCTAGGACTTTTAGCAGCGCATTCGCCGAGACGGCATTTAGACTTTCTGCGGGATATAACACCGCCACCTTATAACCACCTCGATGCGAGGCAGTATTAAACCAAGTCGAAAGCTCTCGTAATTGCTCTACCCGTATGTGCTGAGAGGGCGTTTTACTTGAGCTAGGCAGTACCGCCTCTGGGTTCTCTTTGACGGTGATCGCATCCGGGCGTATCAATCGCAAATCAGGGTGGTTCCCAGACAGCACCCACTGGCATGAGGCACATTGCCCGCAGGCCATGTGCTGTACCGGTTGTTCGCACAGCAACGCCGCTGCACCGGCTTTGGCAAATTGCACCTTACCAATACCCGCTAGGCCATGGATCAACCAGGCATGGGCAAAACGCTCGGACTGGGCCAGCCAACGCTGAGCCTGCGCTTGATGCCACGGGTAATGTTGCACAGCCGTTAAGGTGTTTGCCATTGGGCGACCAATTCCTGTAGTTGAGTTTGCAATTGCTGCTGAATCTGTTGGATGGATTGACTGCTATCAATGATCGTAAAACGCTGCGACTGTTGTTGAGCGCGCTGATGATAAAACTGCTGGGTACGCACAAAGAACTCCCCCTGCTCTTGCTCAAAACGATCTAACACCCGACTCGTGTGTAAACGTTGCATCGCGATCTCTAGGGGCAGATCAAACAACCAGGTCCGGTCCGGCCAAAGATCGGGGTGCACCCACTGTTCTAGGATTTCAATGGTCTCTGCGCCTAACTCTCGTCCGCCCCCTTGGTAGGCAAAGCTCGCATCTGAAAATCGATCACACAACACCCATTTACCTTGAGCCAAGGCGGGAGCAATGGTTTGTTTGATGTGCTCATTGCGCGCGGCAAACATCAATAAGGTTTCTGTGCGTGTATCCATGGGCTCATGCAATAACAACTCACGCAGCTTTTCTCCTAAAGGGGTGCCACCCGGCTCGCGGGTGACCACTACCTCTACACCAAGTTGTTGGAGTTGTTGTTCTATAAAAGGAATATGCGTGCTTTTGCCCGCGCCATCCACCCCTTCTAGACTTAAAAATAAACCGTTTTTCATCGCTAATCTGGGTGTGTTAATTACGTTTTAAAATATATTGCTGAACCGCACGATTATGATCCCTGAGATTTTTTGAAAACTCACTGGTGCCATCGCCACGGGATACAAAATAGAGATAATCGTGTTTTTCTGGATGCAAGGTGGCCATCAACGCTGCTTTGCCTGGACTGGCAATGGGCGTAGGTGGCAAGCCAGCGCGGGTGTAGGTATTCCACGGCGTATCTGTTTGCAAATCGCTCTTGCGAATGCGGCCCTGGTATTTGTCCCCCATGCCATAAATCACAGTGGGATCCGTTTGTAATAGCATACCGATACGCAAGCGATTAATAAACACACCGGCTACGCGCTCTCTGTCTGCACTATGGCCGGTCTCTTTTTCTACAATGGAGGCCAATATCAAGGCCTCATAAGGCGTTTTCAGGGGTAAGTCCGGGTCCCGTTTAGCCCAGAGGCGCTCGAGTAATTCATTCTGCGCTTGATAGGCTCTACGCAAAATATCAAAATCATTACTACCCGGCACAAACACATAGGTGTCTGGATAGAATAAGCCTTCGGGGTGTTTAGCGGTGGCCCCTAAACGGGTCAGTAATTCCTCGTCCGATACACCGGCTAAGCTTTGTTTTACATCGGGACTATCGGCAAGCTGTTGACGAATGCGTTTGTAATCCCAGCCTTCGACCAAGGTCAAACGGGTCTGCATCATATCGCCTTGGGCCATGCGTTCTAGCAAACGCCACAAGGTATCCCCCCGTACTGCCTCGTAAGCACCGGCCTGTAGCAGCGTGTCTTGCTCTGTTAACCGAGCCAACAATGCGAATTGCTGCTCATCCACCGCTATACCGGCTTCTTTCATGGTGCGAGCCATGGCTTTGGGTCCTGAACCCGCCTCAACCACATAATCCACCCGTTCGGCGGTCATCGGTACGGGTCGTTCCATCACCCACCACCAAGCGCCATAAGCAGCAGCAGCGGCTAACAAAATCACCGCCAAACCGATTAAACTGTATTTTTTTCTCATTGATGCTGTCCACTTTTACCCTGCCCCAGACAGGTGGTATAGGTATCTATTTTAGTTAAGACAGCTATTATATAGAATCCACTCAATTTTTCAGTGCTGCTTAAATAATGAACACCATAACCTTTACCTCTGACCAATTATGTGCTCTTGATGATTTTGCTGTACTGCATATTCGGGGGGCGGATGCGCGCTCGTTTATGCATGCTCAACTGACCCAGGCGGTGGACTCAGAAAGCCTTGGCTCAAACCAAGCGGTATTGGCAGGCTACTGTCAAGCTAAAGGCAGACTGCAAGCCTCAATGCTACTCTATGTAGATCCTGAGGATTCACAGCATCTCTATGCCATCATTCATCGCTCCATTGCAGAAACCGTACGCAAACGTCTTTCTATGTTTTTGCTACGGGCCAAAGCGGAATTGGTGCTAAGCGAACTACGTGTCTATGGCATCACTCACGACGCGCCCACTACTGCCTTTACCCTGCCGACCACCCACTACGAGGTGCAGCAAAGCCCGGCTGGCACGCTCATCGCGGCTCCTAGCCACAACGGTACCGCCAGAGCGTGGTTGATTTCCACAGAGAATCAGACCTGCGCCGTCGATGCCGCCCAATGGCAAGTCGCAGACCTGTATGCTGGTCTGCCTTGGGTACAGGAAACTATTTACGAGGCCTTTTTACCGCAAGACATCAACTTAGATATTGTGGGTGGCGTGAGTTTTAAAAAAGGATGTTTTCCAGGCCAAGAGGTGGTCGCGCGCTTACATTACCGTACTACCGCCAAACGCCGTGGAGCCTTAGGCGTCATTGCCACAGAGCACGACTTGGCGCTGGCGGCAGGCAGTGATATTTTTGATGCCGATGATAGCGCTCGTCCTTTTGGCCGTATTATTAACAGCGCCTATGACGCCGTGCAACAGCAGCAAGTGCTATTGATGGAGGTGCTCATTGATGACATTGAGCAAAAGACTCTAGTCACTGCGGCAGAAAATGGTCATACCATCCAGTTACAGACCTTGCCCTACGCCTGGGAAATCGCAAAGTACTAATTAATCGCGATTGACAATCATACTCGCCGCAATGCTAGGCTTGCGGCGTTTTTTTGTGTCTTGTTTTTGTTGAGCGCGGTGAGCGGCACGACGACGGCGCGATTCCATGGGATCAAACACCAGTGGTCTATAGACCTCGAGTCGATCGGCGTCACTCAAAGGCGTGTCCGGCTGGCATAGCTCGCCAAAGATCCCCATCGCCAAGCCTTTGGCCTCGGGGTGATCGCTATACAGCGTGCTTTGCATCAAGGCTTGCTGTGCTGTGGTGGTCGCTGGCACGCGTAGCTGTTGCTGCCAAATACGATTTTTTGCCGCAAACAGCAATTCAATTGTTATCATAGTTAGTTAAGCCCGTTATGTAACGACATCATTTAGTTGTCGTAAAGATCATGAGCGCGGCGCGTAAACGAATCAATAAAGCTATTGGCAACACGGTTAAAAATAGGACCGACCACCATTTCTAAGGCTCGACTCGCAAACGCGTACTCCATGACAAATTCGACCTTGCAGCCATCTTCGCCTAGCGCCGTAAAATACCAATCCCCTTTTAAATCAGAAAAGGGACCATCCACCAGTTGCAAACTGATGTGATTGGGATAATCATGGGTATTTTGCGTAGTAAACGTTTGCTTGATGCCCGCAATGCTAATGGTCACAGAGGCTTTCATGCCCTGCTCGCTCTGTTCGTGCACCTGTGCACCGCCACACCAGGGCATAAACTCAGGATAACGGGCGACATCGGCGACCAGATCAAACATCTGGGCAGAAGAAAAAGGAACTAATACGGATCGTTTTACTGTATGCATCGATTTGGCTTAGTGGATAAAATAGATCGATTTTACCTAAGATAGGTGATTAATTCATGAGTATTGTTGAAAATCGTAAAGCGCGTCACGATTATTTCATTGAAGAGCGCTACGAAGCAGGGTTGGTTTTACAAGGTTGGGAGGTTAAAGCCATTCGCAGTGGTCGCGTCCAATTAGCAGAAAGCTATATTGTGATTCGTGACGGAGAACTGTGGGTCATTGGCATGCATATCAGCCCATTGGCCACTACCTCTACCCATATCACGGCCGAGGCCACTCGCACCCGTAAACTCCTGTTAAAAGCGGAGGAAATCAGCAAGCTGATTGGTCGAGTCGAACAGCGTGGCTACACCCTGATTCCCTTAAACCTGCACTACAGCCGCAGTCGCATCAAAATGGATATCGGCCTAGGTAAAGGGAAAAAACATCACGACAAGCGCGACACCTCTAGGGACCGAGATTGGCAACGCGAGCAAGAGCGCTGGATGAAGCACGACACGCGTCGCCGTGAAGACTAATGCAGCTTGATGCGAGGGGCCGAACGTTTTAACAGCAATCGGCCCAACGCCAAGCTAAAGGTACGCACCACCCCCAGCACGGCGGCATGATGCATCAAATGCAGGCTCATGTACATAATACGTGCAACCAGCCCCTCTACAAACCAACTTTTGCCAGAGAGCACCCCCATTAAACTACCCACTCCCTTACTGTGCCCCACCGCGACTAACGAGCCATAGTCTTTGTATTGAAAGGGCGTTGTCATGGGTTTACCCCGCATTTTAGCGCTCAAGACTTTGACTAAATAGCTGGCTTGTTGATGTGCGACCTGAGCTCGTGCGGGTAGATTGCCTTGCTCACCCCACCACGGTGCTTGGGCACAATCCCCCATCGCATAAATATGCGGATCAGCGGTCTCTAAGCGCTCATTCACCACCAATTGATGAATACGATTAGTTTCTAGGCCCAAAGTGGTCAGAAAAGAAGGCGCCTGAATGCCCGCCGCCCACACACATAAATCGGCCTGATAGGTGGTGCCATGCTGATCTATGAGTTGGTTTTCCTGGACCTCTGTCACACGGACACCGGTGCACACTTTGATCTTTCTGGAGGTCAGCAATTGCGTAGCACGTACGGACAGTTCCTCGGGCAAGGCCACTAAAATGCGCTCCGCGCCCTCGATCAGGGTAATGGCTAGATGGCGCTCAGGCGTTAGGGTGTTCGCCCCATAAAAGTGCAAGCTTGCCACTGCCTCGGTCAGCTCCGCCGCTAATTCCACCCCTGTCGCCCCACCGCCCACAATAGCAATATGTAACGGCTCAACCTGATTTGCGGTGGATGCATCGCCCTGTTGCTGAGTCAGTGCGTGCAGTAGTTTTAATCTGAAATGCTCGGCCTGCTGCGTGGCGTCCAAGGTAATGGCATGCTCTGCAGCGCCTGGGGTATTAAAAAAATTGGACTTGCTGCCCACGGCAACCACTAAGGTACCGTAAGCAATCGTGCGACGCGGAAACAAGACTTGGCCTGCTTCGTTATAAGCCGGAGCCAGTTGAATCTCTTTTTTCTCTTTGTCCAGCTGCTCTAGCGCACCTAAAATAAAGGTGAAATTGCAGTCTCGCGCCAACATAAAGTACGACAACCCCTCGCGGTGGATGTCTAAAGTACCTGCGGCGACCTCGTGCAACGAAGGCTTCCAGATATGGTCGGCGTCTTTATCTACCAAATAGACCTGACTAGGGCCGTATTTACGTCCAAGCTTAGCTGCCAGCTCAAGACCTCCGGCACCACCACCAACGATAACAATGGGAGTTACTGTGCTCATGGGCACTCCTTGAGTGATTAAGATGACAATATATAACTATGCCGCATCGCAACATAGTCAATCCGTCTTTTGAACAAAAAATGCCACTTCATTTCGAGGTGGCATTTTCTTTTACAACCGTTGTAGATTACTTAGCTAAACGCTGCCAAGTATCAACCACAGTATCCGGGTTCAAGGACAAGGAAGCAATGCCCTCGTCACGCAACCACTCTGCCAAATCAGGGTGATCACTGGGACCTTGACCACAAATACCGACATATTTACCGGCTTTGCGGCAAGCTTGGATGGCGCGGCTCAACATGAACTTCACTGCCTCGTCACGCTCATCAAAGTCAGCGGCCAAAAGTTCCATACCGGAGTCACGGTCTAGACCTAAGGTTAGCTGAGTCATGTCATTCGAGCCGATGGAGAAACCATCAAAGTAATGCAAGAACTCATCAGCCAAAATCGCGTTGGATGGGATTTCGCACATCATGATCAAACGTAGACCATTTTTACCACGCTCTAGGCCGTTGTCAGCCAATAATTTAACCACTTTATCGGCTTGGGTCAGTGTACGTACAAACGGTATCATGATTTCCACGTTGGTTAGGCCCATTTCATCACGAACTTTTTTCAAGGCCTCGCATTCCATGCGGAAGCACTCTTGGAAGTCTTCAGAGATGTAACGCGCCGCACCACGGAAGCCCAACATTGGGTTTTCTTCCTCGGGCTCGTAGCGAGATCCACCCACCAATTTGCGGTATTCGTTCGATTTGAAGTCAGACATACGAACGATCACGGTTTTGGGGTAGAAGGCAGCAGCCAAAGTCGCCACACCTTCGGCTAATTTTTCTACGAAGAAAGCACGTGGGCTAGCGTAGCCACGAGCAGCAGATTCCACGGCTTTTTTCAAACCGGCGTCCACATTGGGGTAATCCAATACGGCTTTAGGGTGAATTGCAATGTTGTTGTTAATGATGAACTCTAGACGTGCTAGACCTACCCCATCATTAGGGATCTGAGCAAAGTCGAAGGCCAACTGTGGATTACCCACGTTCATCATGATTTTCATGCCGACTTCAGGCATTTCACCCCAGCTGACTTCCTCGATTTCGGTTTCAAGCAAGCCATCGTAGATGCGACCTTCGTCACCCTCTGCACAAGACACGGTGACTTCTTGGCCGTCTTTAAGTACATCGGTGGCGTCAGTACAACCGACTACGGCAGGAATACCGAGCTCGCGTGCAATAATTGCCGCGTGACAAGTACGACCACCACGGTTCGTCACAATAGCAGAAGCCAATTTCATGACGGGCTCCCAGTTCGGATCTGTCATGTCTGTGACCAATACGTCACCGGCTTGAACGTGGTGCATTTCGCTGGCATCGCCCACTAGGCGGACTTTACCGGCACCAATTTTCTGACCAATTGCGCGGCCTGTTACCAGCACTTCGCCAGTGGCTTTGAGTTTGTAGCGCTCTTGAACGTCGTTATTGCCCAATTGGGACTTCACGGTTTCAGGGCGCGCCTGCAAAATGTAGATCTTGCCATCAATACCGTCACGACCCCACTCAATATCCATAGGACGTTGGTAGTGATCTTCGATGATCATGGCGTAACGAGCCAACTCATTGACCTCGTCATCGCTTAAGGAGTAACGGTTACGTTCGGAAACGGGAACTTCTACGGTACGTACAGCCTCGCCGCTCTCGCGTTTTTCGTCGAACTCCATGCGCAAGAGCTTGGAGCCAATACGGCGGCTAATGATGGCGTCGTGACCAGCGGCTAAGGTTGGCTTGAACACATAGAATTCATCCGGGTTCACCGCACCTTGCACCACCGTTTCGCCCAAACCGTAGGCGGAAGTAATAAAGACAACATCTTTAAAACCGGATTCGGTGTCAATAGTAAACATCACACCCGAACTGCCTTTGTCGGAGCGCACCATACGTTGCACACCGGCAGAAATCGCTACGTCAGCGTGAGCGAAGCCTTTATGTACACGGTAGGAAATCGCACGGTCGTTGTACAAAGACGCAAACACCAAATGGATTTTTTCTAGTACATCATCAATGCCCACTACGTTTAGGTAGCTTTCTTGTTGGCCTGCAAAAGACGCATCGGGCAAGTCTTCGGCGGTGGCAGAAGAACGTACCGCAAAAGAGCCTTTGCCATCCGCATCTAATTTAGCAAAGCTTTCGCGGATTTGTTGCTCTAGAGATTCGGGGAAAGGCGTATCGATGATCCACTGACGAATTTGCGCACCGGCCTCGGCCAAGGCGCGTACATCATCTGGGTCCAGCGTGGATAAGCACTCTTCGATTCGCTGATCTAAGCTGTCGGCACGTAAAAACTCGCGGAAAGCTTCAGCCGTTGTGGCAAAACCACCTGGCACACGCACGCCGGCGTTAGCTAGCTGGCTGATCATCTCGCCCAAAGAGGCATTTTTACCACCAACGATTTCGACGTCTGTCATGCGCAGCGTCTCGAAAGGCAATACATAAGACATAAAAGTCACCTTAAAAAAGTAAAAAGCAAGTTTGCGCAATACATTTAATGGCAATGTATTAGGCAAACTCGCCTTGCCTAGCTCAGCAATGGTTGGTACTCTTTTCGATTGTACCGTTTATCGCCTTTGTGTGTACTATTAAATATGACAAGTTCCCCTATTCAGCGTACTGTGTTTGTGGTCTCTGACAGTACCGGCATCACTGCCGAAACCTTTAGCCATTCGGTTTTATCACAATTTCCAGAGTTTGAGTTCCAAGCCATCCGTGTGCCCTTTATCGACACCATCGAAAAAGCGCAGGATGTGGCCAGACGCATTAACCTTTGCTTTGACGAAACCGGTGAAAAACCCTTAGTTTTTAGCACCCTGGTTGACCCTAAAATGGCTCGTACCGTTGGCGCAGCACAATGTACCTTTATTGACCTGTTTGGTGGCTTTGTGCGCCACATTGAGCGGGCTTTAGGGACTAAGTCATCACGCTCTGTAGGTCGATCCCATAGCAATGTCATGTCTAAGCAATACAGCAATCGCATTGATGCCATTAATTTTAGCCTAGCGCACGACGATGGTCAGCTAATTAATGGTTTAGAACAGGCCGATGTGATCTTGGTCGGGGTATCACGCTGTGGCAAAACCCCAACAAGCCTTTACTTAGCCATGCAGTATGGCGTGAAAGCCGCTAACTACCCACTTATCCCTGATGACTTTGAGCGTGGCGCTTTGCCGGCTTCTTTGATTCCGTACCGCAAAAAACTGTTTGGCCTATCGATACACCCGGAACGTTTGGCCGAGGTACGTCATGAGCGTCGTCCTAACAGTACGTATGCCTCGTTAAAGCAATGCATTAACGAGGTTTCCGAGGCAGAACGTTTAATGCGTTTAGAAAACATTCCGTGGTTATCCACCACTACCCGCTCCATCGAGGAAATCTCCACCAAAATTTTGGATGAGGTTGGGCTCAATCAGCGTATTTACTAAACGCTAACAAGGCGGGAAACCACCACTAGCCTCTGGATGCCGTCGGGTTTCCAGAGGCTTTTTTGCTAAAAAACCATTCCTGACCACTGACCAGCAAAATTCCGGCTACCACACAGACGGCACCCACTAAGAAGTTAAGGCTGATGACTTCGTCCAATAACCACGCACCGAGCACCACTCCAAACAAGGGTGACATAAAAGACAGCACACCCAGCCTGGAAGCCAAATACAAACGCAGCAACCAAAACCAAACCAGCATGCTAATAAAAGACACCAACACGATTTGAAACAGCAAACTGCCTATCAAAGCCGTGGTCCACGTGATTTGGGTCTGCCCCATCAAAACAGCGCCTGAGGCCAAAATCACCAAGGCCCCCACTAACTGGTAGAACAAGGTTTCTGTTGCCGTAGCATGCTTTAATCGTGAGCCCCTAACCACCACTGTGGTCACCCCCCAAAACGCACCGGCTAATAAGGCCAGCGCATCCCCTAACAGCATATTAGGACTTTGGGCGGTATTTTGATCCCCGTCATTGCCTAAAAAGCTGATGGCAATACCCACAAAGGCCAGCACCACCCCTAGCCACTGCACCTTGCCCAGACGTTCGTCGGGCGAAAACAAATGCAGCCCCAAGGCTGCAAAAATCGGCGCACTATAAAGAAAAATAGAGACATGCGAAGCCGTGGTATAGCGCAAGGCCTCGCCCACTAAGAAGAACTCACCCGCGAACAAGGCACCCACCACCAAACCGGGTTTCCAGGCCCCCGCCAGCGTAAACAGCGTTTGTTTACGCCAACGCACCATTAGATAAATCAATATTGCCGCGCCTCCCGAGCGCACCGCAATCTGTAAAGTCGGTGCCATATCGGCGGCGGTATACTTCAATACAATTTGTGCAAGAGCCCAAGTAAAACAAAGGCCCACCATCAATAAAGTGGCCCGCGTATCTAAAGCGTGACGTGTAGTATGCATGGTGCTGTCTCGTTCTTTTTTAGTTATTTTATATACACAAAAAAACCCCGCCTGAGCGGGGTTCTGTGCAAAAGGCTAATCCAATTATAGGATGGATTTTAGCAATTTACCCATTTCGGAAGGATCGCGCGTAGTTTTGATTCCGCACTCTTCCATCACAGCCAATTTCGCATCAGCGGTATCATCACCACCAGAAATCAACGCACCGGCGTGACCCATGCGTTTTCCGGGAGGCGCTGTCACACCAGCGATAAAGCCAACAATAGGCTTCGTCATGTTGTCTTTAGCCCAGCGAGCGGCGTTGACTTCGTCAGGACCACCGATCTCACCAATCATAATCACTGCATCAGTATCTGGGTCATCATTGAACATTTTTAGAACGTCAATGTGTTTTAGACCGTTAATGGGGTCACCACCAATACCTACCGCAGCAGACTGACCTAAGCCCAGTTCAGTTAACTGAGCTACGGCTTCGTAAGTCAATGTACCGGAGCGGCTGACCACACCAATACGACCTTTGCGGTGAATATGACCAGGCATAATACCGATTTTAATTTCATCAGGAACAATCAAACCGGGACAGTTAGGGCCTAGCAATAGGGTTTTCTTGTTTTCATCACGCATACGATTGCGCAATTCCAACATATCACGTACAGGAATACCTTCGGTAATACAAATGACCAAGTCTAGGTCAGCATCAACGGCTTCCCAGATGGCATCAGCAGCACCTGCTGGTGGTACGTAGATCACAGAAACGGTGGCGCCGGTGGCATCACGCGCTTCTTTGACGGAGGCGTAAATAGGCACACCTTCGAAGTCTTCGCCTGCACGACGTGGGTTCACGCCAGCCACAAAAGCTTCCATACCATTGCCATATTCACGACACATACGAGTGTGAAACTGACCGGTTTTACCAGTAATACCCTGTGTAATAACCTTAGTATCTTTGTTAATCAGAATTGACATGTAAAAAATCCTTTCCGGTTATTTAGTGGCAGCAACCACTTTAGTTGCGGCTTCCGCCATGGTGTCGGCACTGATGATAGGTAGACCCGAATCCGCTAGCATTTGTTTGCCTAGCTCTTCGTTCGTTCCTTTCATGCGTACGACCAATGGCACATCTAGATTGACCGCTTTACACGCAGCGATCACGCCTTCGGCGATCACGTCACACCGCATAATGCCACCGAAAATATTCACCAAAATCGCTTTCACATCATCGTTTTTCAACATGATCTTGAAGGCTTCGGTTACTTTTTCAGCCGTCGCGCCACCACCTACGTCTAGAAAGTTAGCGGGCTCGCCACCAAATAGTTTGATGGTGTCCATGGTGGCCATAGCCAAACCGGCACCGTTCACCAAACAACCAATATTCCCATCGAGTTGAATGTAAGCCAAGTCATACTTGCTGGCCTCAACCTCGGCAGGATCTTCTTCGTCCAAGTCACGGAACGCAACCACGTCAGGCTGACGGAACAAGGCGTTGCTGTCGAAGTTGAATTTCGCATCTAGCGCCATAATGTCGCCAGAACCTGTCAAAATCAATGGGTTGATTTCGGCTAGGGATGCATCGGTATCCCAGTACACTTGGTACAGTTTTTGCAACTGATCTGCGGCTTGAGCCTGAGAGGCCTCAGGAATACCAATACCGGCAGCTAGGCCAATGGCGTCTTCGGTCGTCAAGCCAACTTTAGGATCAACGAATACTTTTAGGATTTTCTCAGGGTTGGTCTCAGCCACCTCTTCGATTTCCATACCGCCTTCAGCCGATGCCATCACGCAAATACGCTGAGACTCGCGGTCTGTCACAATACCTACGTAGTATTCTTTTTTGATGTCTGCGCCATCTTCGATTAGCAAACGACGTACCTTTTGACCTTCTGGGCCAGTTTGGTGCGTAATCAATTGCATACCTAGGATTTCGCTAGCGAGCTGTTTTACCTCGTCCATGGAACGAGCTAATTTCACCCCGCCACCCATACCACGACCACCGGCATGAATTTGCGCTTTAACAACCCAAACTGGGCCCCCTAGCTTTTCGGCCGCTGCAACTGCTTCATCGACGGAAAACGCAGGAATGCCTTCTGGCACTGCTACACCGTACTTTCTTAACAGTGCTTTGCCCTGATATTCATGAATTTTCATTTAGTACCTGTCAGTCTAAGAACACATTAAAAAATTGCCTATTTGTCGAAGGACAAATCGGCAAAACTCGTATTACTGCGTTGTGTCGGATTGTTCATACCATTTAGAGTAGTAAACCCGCACAATATCACCATCTGCACGTAAGGCATGACAACCATCAATATGAAATGGACGTGTGGTTTGTTCCTGAGCTGTTTTAGTGCGATTCAAGCGTGTGGCTATACCTTGTATAGCAGCCGTAGGCAGCACGTTGGTCAACTCAGTCACATGAGTGCAACCATGTCTGCCCGCTAAACGGGCACGCACATCGTGTCTAAAACCACGTAAGAGATTCAAACCAATGAGTTGCTGATAGCTATCAGCGATGGTGTTGCAGATTTTGTAGGGCGCCGCATCATAGTGCACGCCAGCATCCACAATCTGATACGTGCTATTGATAGTAATACGTATTAGCATTTGATGGACAGGCTGACCCACAGGATGTACGCCACCTTCGAAAAGAGGAAAATCGTACGCTTTTGTATCAATTAATTGTGCGTCCAGATCCCACAAGCCATCCTCGCGCTCAAATACCTCTACGGTAATAGCGCGCTTATGCAGTGGCGTACGCGCTACCGTCTTTTTCGATACGGACATATAAAACACACCTGAACTAAAAGCGAACAATAAAACAGACCAAGTATAACGCACCTAGCCCATTCCACCGCATTTTTCCCGTCAATGTCAGAAAAATGTAAGTCTACCCGCCAAAAATCAATAAAAAGCCCTCTAGCACCTAAAAAAGATGGCTAGAGGGCATAGATTATGGTTTTTTAATGGCTATTTTCTATACCTCTGCGCGTAAACGGCGAGCTGCTGCAACCATTTCTTCTAGGGCCGCTTTGGTTTCCGCCCAAGCACGGGTCTTTAAACCACAATCTGGGTTCACCCACAAACGTTCGGCAGGTAGTTTTTTAGCCGCCTTTTTCATCAAGGACACCATCCATTCTTGATTAGGTGTATTGGGTGAATGAATGTCATACACACCAGGCCCAATATCATTGGGATACTTGAAGTCCTCAAAAGCCTTCAGCAAATTCATGTTAGATCGAGAGGTTTCAATGGTGATCACATCCGCGTCTAAAGCGGCAATGGCCTCAATGATGTCATTGAACTCGGAATAACACATATGGGTATGAATCTGCGTGCTGTCTTTAACCCCACCTGTGCTAATACGGAAGCAGTCCACAGCCCAATCCAAATACGCGGCCCAGTCCGCTTTGCGCAATGGCAAGCCTTCTCGGATGGCCGGCTCATCGATCTGGATCACACTGATGCCAGCGGCCTCTAGGTCCTTAACCTCATCACGTAACGCCAGCGCTAACTGCTGACAGGTTTCTTTGCGTGGCTGATCATCTCGTACAAAAGACCACTGCAACATGGTCACTGGCCCCGTTAGCATGCCCTTAACGGGCAAATCGGTTAATGACTGCGCATACGCAGACCACGCCACGGTCATCGGAGCCAAGCGCAACACATCACCAAAAATAATAGGTGGTTTAACGCAACGCGAACCATAGCTTTGTACCCAGGCATTTTGTGTAAAAGCAAAGCCACCTAGCAATTCGCCAAAATACTCCACCATATCATTACGCTCGGCTTCGCCATGTACCAAGACATCAATACCGATTTCCTCTTGGTAACGTATCACTTGTTCAATTTCAGCCTGGATCGCTTTTTCGTACGCGCCATCGCCCAAATTACCATCTCGCCATTCACGACGTAACTGACGGATTTCTTTGGTTTGCGGGAAAGAGCCAATCGTTGTCGTCGGAAAAGCAGGCAACTGCAAATGCTCACGCTGCACCTTAATGCGCTGCGCAAAATTAGGACGTTCACGCGTTATCTGATCAATGGCCTTCAATTTTTCGCGCAAACCTGGGTTATGAGTTCGAGCTGAGTTAGCACGACTTTGCAACGCCGCACGTTGCGCATCAATCAACGGCTGGTCTGCTGCCGTTACGGTGCCATCGATTAACTCTGTCAACAAACGCAGTTCTTCGAGTTTTTGCACAGCAAAAGACAACCAGCTGCGCAGTTCAGGATCCAAGCCGGTTTCAGAAGTTAGATCAACGGGCACATGCAACAAGGAGCAAGAAGGCGCTACCCACAGACGATCCCCTAGCTCTGCTTTTACCTCACGCAGCTGCTCCGCCAAAGCGTCTAAATCACTGCGCCAAATATTACGGCCATCGATCGCCCCCACTGACAACACCTGTTCTGCTCGTAAACTCGCTACTACCGCTGAGAGCTGTTGAGGAGCGCGCACAATGTCTATATGTAGTCCGGCGACGGGCAGTTGTGCAATGGTCTCTAAATGTGGGGTAATGCTTTCAAAATAGGTGGTTAACAACAGCTTCGGTTTGACGCTAGCTAATTGTTGGTAAACCGCCTTGTAGGCCTCTAACCAAGCGGGACTCAAATCCAACACCAGCGCAGGCTCGTCGATCTGTACCCACTCCACGCCTAAATCTGCCAAGCGTGTTAACACTTGCTCGTACACCACTAATAACTGGGGCAACAAGCGTAATTTGGCCTCATCTGCAGCGCCTTGAGTAAAGCTTTCGCCTTTGGCCAGCCAGAGCCAAGTCAGTGGTCCAGGGATGACCGGCTTCACCTGGTGTCCTAATTGCTGTGCTTCTTGCACCTGGTCAAATAAAGCCGTACGCGCTAGATAGAAAGCCTGATCTGCCTCTAGCTCTGGCACAATATAGTGGTAATTCGTATCGAACCATTTGGTCATTTCGCAAGCAGCGGTGGCTTTGCCTTCTGGGGCTTGGCCTCGGGCCATACGGAAAAGTGTGTTCAGATCGACAGGTGTGTTCGCCTCATGTTCAAAACGTGCTGGCACCACCCCAATCGTTGTCGTCCACTCTAGGATCTGGTCATACCAGGCAAAATCACCCACCGGCACCAGCTGTACCCCAGCTTGTTTTTGCACATCCCAGTGTGCTTGACGTAAAGCAGCGCCTCTTTTTTCCAGTTCGGTCAAATCGATGGACTCATCCCAGTACGACTCAACCGCTTTTTTCAACTCACGCTGCTCACCAATGCGAGGAAACCCCAAATTATGAAAAATCGTCATATAACTAAACCCCATAAGCTAAGAATTTAATTGCCCGCTAGCAATCTATATCTATTATTATGGGAGTAATCTGTGGAAATAAAAAATCAAATACCACAGCCATAGTATGAATATAACTCAACAAAAAAGAGCCTTATGTTAGAGATTCGTCATTTAGAGACCTTAAGCGCCATACGCGCCACCGGCAGTTTGCAAGAAGCCGCTGAAACCTTGCATGTCACGCAATCCGCCTTATCCCATCAGCTGCGTGATTTAGAGGTTCGATTAAATGTGCAATTGCTAAACCGGCGTACACGCCCTGCCCGCCTCACCACCGCCGCGTTACGTATTCTGGCTTTAGCCGACGAGGTGCTACCTAAAGTGCGGGCCACAGAGCGCGAGCTAAAACAACTGGCCGCCGGGCGCACCGGAAGGCTATATTTAGCCATTGATTGCCACTCGTGTTTTCAGTGGCTGATGCCAGCCTTAGACGAATTCCGGGTCCATTGGCCTGATGTCACCCTAGACCTTTCTGCTGCCTTTTCTTTTGCTCCACTACCAGCCTTATTACGCGGTGATTTGGACATGGTGATTACCTCTGACCCTCAACAAATCGCAGGCATTGATTACACCCCTTTGTTTAAGTATGAGCTGGTCTTGGCCATGGCAGCCAAACACCCATTGGCTGCCTACGCCTATATAGAGCCAGAACAATTGGCCGATCAAACGCTGATTACCTACCCTGTAGAAAAACAGCGTTTGGATGTGTTTACGCAGTTTTTGGATCCTGCTGATGTGAGCCCGGCCGAGATTCGTAAGGCGGAATTAACTCCCATCATCATGCAACTGGTTGCCAGTTTACGTGGCGTAACGGCATTGCCTAATTGGGCCATCAGCGAATACCAACATAGCCCTTGGTTACGCACAGCCAAATTAGGGGAACAGGGGATATGGCGTACTTTATATGCAGCTAAACGCAGTGAGGATACCGATGCAGACTACATCACGGCCTTTTTGGATCAGGCCAGAAGCACCTGCTTTACGCACTTAAAAGGAATCGTCGAGGCGGTCTAAGATACGACGCAACATACCGGGCTCAAAACCCCGGCTGGCCATAAAACGGTATTGTTTGGCATAGGCTTTTTGGTCTTCGGGAGCGCTGCCAAATTTGCGTTCCCAGACCTCTAGGGCTCTGTCGTATTCGGTGTCTTTTAATTGTTCTACCACCGCAGCCAAGTCATGATCGCTGACCCCGTTTTGGCGTAATTCCTGCAGTACACGACGCGTGCCAAATTTATGCGCACGTCGGTTAACTAGACTTTGAGCAAAGCGCTCGTCTGAGAGCCAGTTATCCCGTTCTAGTTCATCTAATAGGGAATCCACATCAGACTCAAGGTCGGCGTGTCGTTGTAGTTTGCGTTTGAGCTCAACTCGGGAATGCTCGCGCCTAGATAAAAAATCAACGGCGCGAGCTTTTAACGAAGGGCCGCGGCGCGAAGCAGGCGCCGCCCCCTTTTCAGTTTCGAGGCCGTCGAACTCGAGCTGCTCAAACTCGTCATCGTCATCAAAACTGCTGTATACCATGGTTATTTGCCTTCGGCCTCTGGCTCTGGTGCAGCCTCTGCGGCAGGGGTGGCGACTGGAGCGTCTTCGGTCGCAGGCAAGGGCGTAATACCGTGGTGTGCACGCACTTTGTTTTCAATATCACGTGCCATGGCTGGGTTTTCACGCAAGTATTCACGTGCGTTGTCTTTACCCTGACCAATACGCGTGCCCTCGTAGCTGTACCACGCACCGGCTTTATCCACAATGCCGGCCTGTACGCCTAGATCGATGATCTCGCCCTCGCGGGATATACCACCGCCGTACATAATATCGAACTCGGCTTGTTTAAAGGGTGGTGCCACCTTGTTTTTCACAATTTTAACGCGGGTCTCGTTACCTACAACCTCGTCACCACGTTTAATGCCGCCAATACGGCGTATATCTAAACGGACGGAGGAGTAGAATTTCAGCGCATTACCGCCGGTTGTGGTTTCGGGGTTACCAAACATCACACCAATTTTCATCCGGATCTGGTTAATAAAGATAACCATACAGTTGGTGCGCTTAATTGCTGCTGTCAATTTACGTAGAGCTTGACTCATGAGACGAGCTTGTAGACCGGGTAGAGAATCACCCATGTCGCCCTCGATTTCGGCTTTGGGTGTCAAGGCGGCCACCGAGTCCACCACAATTAAATCAACGGAGCCAGAACGCACCAAAGCCTCTGTGATTTCTAAAGCCTGTTCTCCAGTGTCCGGCTGGGAGATAAGCAAATCGCCAAGATTCACACCCAGTTTAGAGGCGTATTGCACATCTAAGGCATGTTCTGCATCCACAAACGCACAGGTGCCACCGAGTTTTTGCATTTCGGCGATCACCTCTAGGGTTAAGGTGGTTTTACCTGAGGATTCAGGACCATAGATTTCGATCACACGACCACGCGGTAAGCCACCTACACCTAAAGCAATATCCAGACCCAACGAACCAGTAGAACAGACTTGAATATCGTGTTCTACCTGATTATCTCCGTAACGCATTACGGAACCCTTGCCAAACTGCTTCTCGATCTGAGACAGGGCAGCAGCTAAGGCTTTTTCGCGCTCGGCAGCGACAGCTTTGTTGCGCTTATCGTCCATGTAAATGTCCTCTGTAATGGTGGGTTAAACCCATATGTAATATTTTATGCAAACTTAATTATACTGTATAAATACACAGATTACTAATTGCGAGGGCAGCAATACGCAATGCGCTTGTTGCACCAGTATTTTAGCTTAGCTTATTTAAAAGCGTTTGGCTGTATGTATTATTAACCATAGTTAAACTTGTCCTAACCGCTGCAGGGTCCCGTCTTTACGCGTACAATCTAGCGGTTCATTTATCTACTTTTGGCTTCATTATGTGGTTTAAAAATTTACGTTTTTTTCGTTTACATCCTGATTGGTCGGCCGATGCCATCGATGATGCGGTCGCCGTCCACGCTTTTACGCCTGGCACCAGCCAAGATCCCGTCGTCTTAGGCTGGGCCCCCGTGCATGACGAGGCCAGTCTGGTGCACCGTGTAAACGGTCAAATCTTATTATGCGCCAAAGCAGAGAAAAAACTGTTACCTACAACGGTGATTAATCAAATCGCTCGCGCTCGCGCCAAAGACAAAGAAGCCGAACAAGGCTACAAAGTCGGTCGCAAACAGATGAAAGAGCTCAAAGAGGACCTCATCACCGAGCTCTTACCACGCGCTTTCAGTATAGAGCGCCATGTGTTGGTGTGGATTGATCCAGAAAATAAATGGTTGGCCGTGGATGCCGCTGCCGCTGCCACCTCGGATGAGGTCATGGGGCTGTTGGCTAAAACTTTTGAGCTTTTCCCTGCCTTGCCGGTTTACACCGAACAATCCCCTTCAGCGGCGATGACAGGCTGGTTGGCAGATTTTAACGCCCCCTATCCCTTTTCTATTGATCAAGATGCGGAATTACGCGCTAGCGGAGAAAGCCGCTCCGTCGTGCGTTATGCGCGTCACAATTTAGACAGTGATGAGATTCGCAAACATATTGCGGATGGCAAACAGTGCACGCGTCTTGCGCTAACTTGGGCAGATAAAATTTCCTTTGTTTTGACTGATGGTTTGGAAATCAAACGGGTGGCGCCCACCGATTTACTATCGGAACAACAAGAACAGAACAATCAGGATGCAGCCCAAGATTTTGATAATGCTTTTGTATTGATGAGCGCTGAATTCAACACCCTACTAGTCGAACTACTCGAGGCCTTGGGTGGTGAGAAAACCGTGGTTTAACTCGTCACCACATGATGGGTGGGCTAACGATCATAAAGACACAGCCCATCCACGTCTAGCAACACAATGCGCCGTCCTTCCACAGCAATCAGCTGGCGCGTAGATAAATCATGCAAAATACGAGAAAAATGCTCGGGCGTTAAATTCAGCACCGCCGCCACCTGGGCCTTTGTTTTAGTTAACGTTACCGTATTGCCGCCACCCAAAGATAACTCACCCAACAAATAACCAATCACGCGTTGAGTGCCAGACTGTAAACTTGCCCCAGATACATCACCAAAAATGTAATAAAGTCGCTCGCTGAACCTAGCAAGCATTTGGCGCATCAAGTCGGGACGCCGCAATAAATATTCAATAAAGTACGTCTTTTTAACTTGTAAGGCGCGCACAGCAGTTAAGGCCAAGGCATCGGCCCCATAGGGCTTATCCATCAACACATACGACTCCCCCACACTGTCTAAGGCTTTTAGGGTAGTGATGGGTTTAGCTTGCCCGGTCTGGGTACTCAGTTGCATTTGTACCAGCCCTTCATCAATCAGATAAAACGCCGTACAGACCTCACCGCGCTTAAACATAAACGTCCCCGCCTCAAACTGAACTGGTGCCGCATGCGTGAGTATATTTTTAATATCCGTTAGCTTCCAACCCCTAAAAAGGGTCCGTACCGAAAGGCGCTGCGGCGTCATCAATACATCATCTGTCAGTATAGGCATCATGACTCCATTAGATCAGGCGGGAATAAGTCGCGGAGGTGGTTTGGCGCAGATACGCATCAAACTCCATGCTGATGGCACGCACAAATAGACGACCCGCTGCCGTCACCTGTATATGCTCCTCATCGACCTCAAGTAAACCTGCGGCTGCATAAGGAGCCAAGGCGTTGATTTCAGCAGAAAAATAACTGGCCATATCAATCTGATAGCGTCGATTCATCTGTGCAAAATCCACCGGCATACTACACATCAAGGCCATAATCACCTCGGCGCGTAGCACATCGTCCGCACTCATCACATGACCTCTAAAGGTCGCTAGTTGTTCGGCCTCAATAGCAGTTCTATAGGCTTTTAAGGAACGTTGATTTTGAATATGGGTCTGGCCCACCTTACCTATAGCAGACACACCTAAGCCAATAAGGTCACTTTCGGCGCGGGTGGTGTAGCCTTGAAAATTACGGTGCAAGCTGCGATCCAAGCGCGCCACATTGAGCTCGTCCTCTGGCAATGCAAAGTGATCCAAGCCAATGTATTGATAGCCAGCATCCAGCAGGCGCTGCGCTGCCATTAAAAAAATCTGCAAGCGCGCATCCGCACTGGGTAAGTCAGCGGGATCAATCAAGCGTTGTGCTTTGAAGCGCTGCGGCAAATGGGCGTAGTTATATAAAGCAATGCGATCCGGTCTTAGGCTCACTAAGGCATCCACGGTCTGACTAAAGCTGTTAACGGTTTGTTTGGGTAGCCCGTAAATCAGATCCGTATTCACCGACTCAAAGCCCGCTGCCCGGCTCGACACCATCGCCATTTCCACCTGTTCAAAAGGCTGAATTCGGTTAATGGCCTGCTGCACATCTGGGTTAAAGTCTTGCACCCCAAAACTGGTGCGATTAAATCCTAGCTCTGCCAAAAAAGATAAGGTTTGAGCATTCACGGTACGTGGATCAATTTCTATACCCAGCTCCGCATCCGCTGTGAAATGAAAATGACGCTGCAGCCCTTGCATCAAATGTTTTAATTCGTCTGCCTGCAAAAATGTAGGCGTACCACCGCCCAAATGCAGCTGCCCGGTCAAACGCTGCTCTCCGAGGTAGGGATCGAGTAAACGCAGTTCTTGCAACACGGTTTCCACATAGCTACGAGAACGTGCTTGATCTTGTGTGATGATCTTATTGCAAGCGCAAAAATAGCAAAGTGAAGCACAAAACGGTAGGTGCACATACACCGAATACGGCGGGGGGCTGACAAGTTGCTGACGCTGCTGGAGCGCCGCTATATAATTATCCGCACTAAAATCGTCTGCAAATCGATCTGCCGTTGGGTAAGAGGTATAACGCGGGCCCGAGCGATCAAAACGTCGAATCAGCTCTTCTGAAATCTGCACCGTATCGATCGGATCGACGATGGCACTCATAGCATGCTCCTGCTGCATCAATAATAATATCCTGATCCTAATTATGCCTCGCGCTCGGGAACACATAATTGATATAGCTCAAGCATCAAAGAACTGATTTTTTTATTTTTAGTGGTTTTTTTGTCGTAAATAGCCACAAATGTCGTATTATTAAAGCCTAAACCACTCATTTTGCTACCGAGAGCCTGATGTATTTGCTCATACTTTTGGTGCTGCCCTTTATTGGTAGCCTGATTTCCTCCTTACTTCCCGCCTCTCAACGAAAACCACATGCCCTACTTGCTGGCTCGGTAGCGCTGATGTGTGCTTTTTGTACCTTGCTCTACACCCCCACGGTGTTTGATGGACAGACCATTCTGTTTTCTTCCGAGTGGATCCCTGCTTACGACATCGACTTTACCCTGCGGCTGGATGGTTTTGCCTGGCTCTTTAGCCTGATTGTCAGTGTGATGGGGGCCTTAATCGCCTTATACGCCCACTATTACCTCTCGCCCCAAGACCCTGCGCGTCGTTTTTTTGCGTTTTTGCAAGCGTTTATGGGCTCCATGTTAGGGGTGGTGATCTCGGGCAACTTGATTCAACTAGTGGTGTTCTGGGAGCTCACTAGTCTTTCCTCTTTTATGTTGATCGCCTACTGGTATCACCGTCGTGATGCACGACGTGGTGCGCGTATGTCATTAGTGATCACAGGGGGCGGCGGCTTATGTTTACTAGCCGGTATGCTGATGATGGGTCAGGTGGCAGGCAGTTATGACTTAGACACTGTGCTGCAGTCCCGCGAACAAATCCAGTCACACCACTGGTACCCCATTTTGCTCACCTTATTCGCCCTAGGGGCCTTGACTAAAAGCGCCCAATTTCCTTTTCATGTGTGGTTACCTCGTGCCATGGCTGCCCCCACTCCGGTGTCCGCCTACCTGCACTCTGCCACCATGGTAAAAATGGGTGTCTTTTTATTAGCCCGTTTTTGGCCAGTGATGTCAGGCACGCCCGAGTGGATCTGGGTAATTAGTGGGGCTGGACTGCTGTCGTTAACCTTGGGCGCTTATGTGGCTACCTTTCAACGTGATATGAAAGGTGTGTTGGCTTACTCCACCATTAGTCATTTAGGACTGATCACCTTGCTATTGGGTCTAAGCACGCCCATGGCCTTGGTGGCGGCCGTCTTTCACATTATTAATCACGCCACTTTTAAAGCTTCCTTGTTTATGGCGGCGGGCATCGTGGATCACGAAACCGGTACCCGTAACCTGAACCGACTGTCCGGTTTGCGTCATTACATGCCCATTACTGCTACCTTAGCCTCGGTGGCAGCCGCTTCCATGGCCGGTGTGCCCTTGCTCAATGGTTTTATTTCCAAAGAAATGTTCTTTACCGAAACCATGTTCGCCTCTAACGGTGACTTATTTAGCTGGGCCTTACCCATTATGGCGGTACTCGCGAGCGTGTTTAGTGTGGCGTATTCGTTGCGTTTTATTGCGCAGGTGTTTTTTGGTCCACCTACCAACAACCTACCTCGCACTCCGCATGAGCCGCCTAAGCTCATGTTGATCCCTAGCGCTATTTTGGTATTTATCTGTCTCATTGTGGGGATTTTCCCCGCTTATACCGTCGGCCCACTTCTACACACTGCGGTCCACTCCATTTTAGGTGTTTATACGCCAGTCTATCGTTTAGACGTTTGGCATGGTTTTAATCTGCCCTTGCTCATGAGTGTGATCGCCACGCTGGGCGGCATGTTACTTATTATGGTGCTGAACCGCTATAGAAAAGGCCGTTCAGATCGCGCCCCGTTGATCTACCAAATCAACGGCCGTCGTATCTTTGAGTGGCTCATGGGCTGGATCGAAGCCGGGGCGGACTTTGTGATTAATTACAGCTACTCCACCCGATTACAACGTCAAGTGTTGCTCATTATTCTCGGGACCTTGGCAGTAGCCGCCTTACCGCTGAGCCGAGGTTTTTGGTTTAACTTAGAGCAACTTAGCCCCGTGGACCCCCTCTTTGCGCTGATGTGGTTAGCGGGTGGCACCTGTGCCATCGCCGCGGCCTACTTTGCCAAATTCCATCGCCCTGCCGCCTTATTGTTATCAGGGGGTGCGGGCTTGGTCACCAGCCTAAGCTACGCTTGGCTATCAGCCCCTGACTTGGCTCTGACCCAGCTGGCCGTAGAGGTAGTTACCTTGCTATTGATCTTATTGGGTCTGCGCTGGCTCCCTAAACGCGTCCCCTTACCTGATGGCTTAGGTATTTCACGGGCCAGAGCGCGCTTTAGGCGTCTGCGTGACCTGACTGTCGCTATTGTGGGCGGGGCTAGCTTAGCCGCCTTAGCCTTTGCCATGATGACACGCTCTAGACCAGAAGGCGTCTCTAATTTTCTCGTGGAAAAAGCCTTGCCTTTGGGCGGTGGCGCCAACGTAGTTAACGTCATTCTCGTGGATTTCCGCGGCTTTGATACCTTTGGTGAAATCACCGTATTAGGGATTGTGGCGCTGTGTGTTTATGCGTTGTTACGACGTTTCCGCCCCCCCGTAGAAACCGTCACTGTTCCCTTAGCGCGCCGTCAAAATCAGCAAAATGCCTTGGAAACCACCTTTGAGGAACCTGATCCAAACGCTTTGCTGCCCGATGGCATCATGAAAATCCCAGCCGTTTTGATTCGTCTGTTGCTGCCTATTGCCGCCTTGATTTCCGTGTACTTTTTACTGCGCGGCCATAACCTCCCCGGTGGAGGTTTTGTGGGCGGCTTAATTATGGCGACCGCTATTATTTTGCAATATATGGTAGGTGGCATTGTGTGGGTAGAGTCTCGCCCACTGATCCAACCTCAAACCTGGGTGGCCCTGGGTATGCTCACCGCGGGCATTTCGGCCATGTTGGTTTGGCTCTACGCCAAGCCTTTTCTATCAGCCCAAAGCTGGGATATAGACATCCCGGGGGTGGGCACCGTGCACACTTCCAGCGCCCTCTTATTTGATATTGGCGTCTATATGCTCGTCGTCGGCTCTACCGTACTGATGCTGGTCGCGATTGCTCACCAGTCCTTGCGTTTCTATCGCAAACTGCCCTCCATTCAAACGGCTTTAAAAAATAAACAGGAGGCCTAATGGAAATTATTCTGTCTTTAGCCATTGGCATACTCGCCGGATCTGGCATCTGGCTCGTACTGCGTCCCCGTACCTTTCAGTTCATTATGGGGCTCTCTTTGCTGTCTTATGCCGTTAACTTATTTATTTTTTCCATGGGGCGTATCCGTTTGGGAGCGCCGCCCGTTATTTCTACTCAACTCGGTGCTGATCCCAGCTTGTATGCGGACCCCTTACCCCAGGCTTTAGTGCTGACTGCTATTGTGATTGGTTTTGCCACCACCGCGCTATTTTTAGTGGTGCTGTTGGCAAATCGTGGCTTTACCGGCACGGATCATGTGGATGGTCGCGAGGAGCAAGCCTAATGTGGCAGCAGCATATTCCCATTTTCCCTATCGCTATACCACTGATGACCGCAGCACTGATGCTGCTGTTACGCGATAAGTACCGCTCTATCAAATTGACACTTGGGGCCTTGTCACTGGCCTTGCAATTTTACGTTGCCCTCCATTTACTGGGGATGGCGGATGGTTCCATTGAGGCCAATTGGTTACACGGCGTAGGGGTTTACTTGCTTGGCGACTGGCCCGCCCCCTTTGGCATTGTGGTGGTGGTAGACCGTCTGGCTGCCATCATGCTGTTGCTGACGAATGTACTAGCTGCTGCCACCTGGTGGTATGCCACGGCGCGCTGGGATCGTTCTGGGGTGCATTTTCACCCGCTTTTTCAGCTGCTCATCATGGGCCTCAACGGCGCCTTTTTAACCGGTGACCTCTTTAACCTTTTTGTGTTTTTCGAGGTGTTTTTGGCGGCCTCCTATGGCCTGATGTTACATGGCTCCGGTAAAGACCGAGTCCGCGCAGGACTGCATTATATTGCCGTCAATCTGATCTCTTCTTTTTTATTACTGATCGCCATTGCCGTCATTTACGGCATCAGTGGCACCCTAAATATGGCCGATTTGGCCTTGCGTGCCGGCTTGCTGTCTGGCTCAGACCGTCTGGTTTTTGAAGCAGCAGCAGCGATTTTAGGGGTGGCTTTTCTGATCAAAGCGGCGGCGTGGCCACTGAATTTTTGGCTCATCGACACCTATGCCAACACCAGTGCTCCCGTAGCAGGGATGTTCTCCATCATGACCAAGGTGGGGGTTTACGCTTTATTGCGCATCGGTTCCCTATTGCTGCCTACCGGTGCTCCGGCCGCTTTTGGGGGGGAATGGATGTTCCCCGTCGGCATTGCCACCTTGGCCTTTGGCTCCTTTGGCATGTTGGCTGCGCACCAGCCTGAACGCATGGCCAGCTATTGCATTATTATTTCCTCCGGCACCTTATTGGCGGCCTTAGGCATGCCGGGTGTGATCCTTACGGGGCCGGCCTTGTATTATTTACTCAGCTCTGTTTTGGCTCTGGGGGCATTTTTCATGCTGCTAGAGATGGTGGGCCGAGCGCAAAGTTTTGGTGCTGACCTTTTGGCCGTCAGTCAAGAAGCCTTTAACCTAGCGGATCCCGAAAGCGATGACAGCTCGGATGATGTGGTGGGTATTGCCATTCCAGCCGCCATGGTCTTTTTAGGTATGTCGTTTATCGCCTGCGCCTTATTGATCATTGGCTTGCCTCCCCTGTCGGGTTTTGTGGCCAAATTATCCTTACTTTCCGCGGCGCTGAAGTCCTCGGGTGCTACCACGAATGCTTGGATTTTCACCGCAGCGGTTTTAATTTCTGGTTTTATTGGCATTATGGCGTTGTCTCGTACCGGCATTCGCCTATTTTGGAGCTTTAGTGATATTCAAGTGCCGCGCCTACGTCTTAACGAGGCCCTCCCCGTGGCCAGTCTTATCAGCCTGTGCGTCTTGCTCACCATGCGTGCGGGTCCTATTACTAATTACTTAGAGCAAACCGCCATTTATTTAGACCAGCCCAGCCGTTATATCTCCGCTGTATTAGCCCGCGACCCGATTCGCTCCGTAGAGGCGAGCCATGATTAAAAAATACCTGAATTTTATTTTTTTACCTTTGCTCTTAGCCTTTTTATGGATTCTTTTAAACGGCTTGTCTAAAGGGCATCTGGCCTTAGCAGTGGTTTTGGGGGTGTTGTTAAGTCTGGCCGCGATTCCATTTAGGCCCGTGCGCGCCACCATGCATCACCCTTTTTTAGCACTTAAGCTGTGTTGGCATGTGGCTGTCGACATTGTGAAATCCAATTATGACGTAGGTCGTATTGTGCTCTTTACCCAAAAAGCCAAACCCACCCCAGGCTTTTTGGATATTCCCCTGCACTTACAAGACCCCCACGGCTTAGCCGCTTTGGCCTGCATCATCACCTACACGCCTGGCACGGTTTGGTCCGGCTTTGATGAAAAAAGCCAAGTGTTAACCTTACATATTTTGGATCTTAAAGACGAACAGTACTGGTTAGATACCATTCAAAAACGCTATCAAGCCCCTTTAATCGAGATTTTCAAGTCAATAACCCCGCCCTAAAGGGCGAGGCATGTCAGATTACCTCTGAGTATGCCTAGATTGACCAGA
>DUNB01000041.1 GCA_012839585.1 Alcaligenaceae bacterium
CGTAGAGAGCACGCGTAAATTTGCGTTGTGCCTCGGGGTCACCGTTTTTTAGTGCCTCAACAAAGGAGTCACGCACGGTCCAACCAAAGTTTTTACCGTCTGGGTCGCGCATGAGCAAATCAACGGCTTCGTCCCAGTCAGGGTGCTCAATATCTAGGTAGCCTGCGACCGCACCGCGGCGGTTACCACCTTGGCTGATTTTGGAGGCGCAGGTAAAGAAGTCTTCCATAACAGGTACTGGGCCACTGGCCTCGCCACCTGCTGTGATGGGGGCGCCACGAGGACGGATGGAGCTAAAGTCAGCACTGGTACCAAAACCATTTTTGGACAACAAGGCCATCTCTTTTAAGCCATCGTAAAAAGAGACCACGCTATCACCAATAAACTGACCTGAGCAAGACACGTTCATGCCTCGATCGGTACCGGTGTTAGACAAGGCGGGTGTGGCGGGCGATAAAATACCGTTCCAGAGCTCATTGAAAAAGAGCTCTTCCCATTTTTCCTCTTCGCCAACCATGTACTGCGCCAAGGTTTTGGCAATCGTGCGATGGCGACCTAAAAGAGCGGGTTCGTCTTTGTATTGGTATTTTTCTTTGAAGAGCTGCCAGCCTTGGGTGATGTACCAATCGGGTAGATGACCCATTTCCTGCAGGCGTTTACGTTCGGCACTGAGTTGTTCGAACATTTGCACCTGATCTTCGCTGATCCCCGACTCTTTAAAGGACATGTTCTACCTCTTTTCTAAATGTAAGCTTGTAACGATCCCAGTTGCGACGGTATTGAATTTGGGTACCGGCAAAGAAGTCAGGGACTTTAACAGTGTTGAGCTGATCATAGAACCAACCAGAAATGAGGCCGGGTTCTTGATCAAACATTTTTGGCATTTCTAGGCGCTCTAGCACGATATTGACGCGGTCACGCACGAATTCGAGTAGTTCGTCTTTGGTGGTAACACGGTTACCTGGAATTTCGAACATTAAGTCAATGATGCGGCTCTCGTGCAAGTAGAGCTGTTCCGCCATTTTCCAAATGACCTCGCGCAAGGCTTTGTCTTGCTCGTCCGTATGGTTACCTAAGGCGCGGCGCTCGTGCTTGCATTCTTTGTGCAAGAAGCTAGAGGCAATAGAGTGAAAGTTTTCGTCCTTGGCAGAGGCGTCGATCCCAGAAACAAAGTGCGGGATGAGGTTAAAACCACGGCTATTGAAGCCTTTGAAAAAGCCAAAAGCGGAGTACAACACCACGCCTTCGAGTAAGGCTAGGGCCGCAGTGACCTCTAGGGGACAGTCGCTTTCTGCGTATTTATCAATAAAGGCAATGCGCTCTTTGAGGATGGAGTCACGCTTCCACTGTGAGTAGAACTCATCGGTGGAGTTGCCCATCACTTTGTTGCCTATATCGTAGAAAGGCGCATGTACATGCAGCTCTACGTCAGTGAATTTGGCACACATACGGGCGATTTCAGGACGGGGGAACATCTTAGGGATTTTGCCACCCCACAGGTTTTCACCGCCCAGCATTAATTCGTATTGGGTCAGAATGGATTGTGCTGTGAGAACACCATGGCTTTCCGCTTTGTTTAGGTTGATTTTAAAATCTTGTTCGTCTTCTTCTACACCTAACTCTTCGGCTGTCCAATAGATGTCTTGTTGGCCGATAGCCATTTCAGTAGCCCACGGGTACCTAGCGACGTAGGAATCCGTAGGGGTTTCTATTTGACTTTGATAGTTCATAAACTCCTAATCCTTTATTTGTTTGGTGGGCGCGGAGTCGAAGCTCAATCTATAGCGTAATGGCTATGACGGGCAGCAGTGCGTCCAAGGGGATGGCCCTTTGAATGGTATTGGGTCGGGATGTGAGCATGTGAAGGTAATGCCCAACAATACTATTTACTGTTTATTTATACAGCATATAGCGCTTGTGTGGTTAATTAATAGCTAATGATGCGGCTATTGGGTTGTCGTGTTGCAGCCGTTTGGTTTTTTACGTGCGCAATAGCCGGTGCGGACAATTAAGCCAGTGCTATTTTGCGTGGTACAAAAAACATGGCAAAAAAAGTGGTATTGGGTCATGGCAGAGCATCATTAGTTATCAGTCATTAGGTAGCTAAAACTAAAGCAGAAGCTATTCTAGTACAACAGCACCGGCTCAGAAAGTGACAGATCAGAGGCTTGATTGTTTAAGAAAACAGCGTCTGATACCTGAAGCATTGATGAGCTGGGGCTTTGCGCAAAATGCGGTGATTTTAGCCAGGCGAAAAAGTGGTGGATGGTGACTTTATTTGTTGTTTTTTTGATATATCAAAAAACAGTGCCTTTGGGTTTAAACCACAACATTTTGTGTTGATGGTTAGAATAATAAGCCTAATTAGTGGTTGGGGCAAGTGCGTAAAAGCGACTTATCCTATTTTTTGCTGGCTTTTTGAGCAGTGTAAAAGGCGGGAAAGTCAGGCTGTGATTGGCTTTGAATTGCCTGAAAATAGATGGCTTTTTGTGGGGTTATTCGTACGCCTGTTGAGGTTCGACGATCAAATCGAAGATGAGATTCTATCATTTGCCCACAGGGATGACGAGCGGCTTGTGCGGTTTTATTTTTGTTGCCTTTTCCAAGCTTAAGATTTGACGTGTGATGTCTTGTTTAGGTTTACGTTTGCACAATTAAAGGGGGGCATTCATGTGTTGGTGATGACGCTGTTTGCGCTATGATGAAGTTAAGACAATAAGGAGTTGTGATGATGAAAATAGCAACGATACTTAAACTTGGCTTGTTAGGCGGTCTTAGCGCTTTGATGGCTTGTGCCAAACCTGCTGCACCCTTGATCACCGAGAACTCAGTGAATTTATCTCGTTATGTGGGGACGTGGTATGAACAAGCGCGTTTGCCAAATCGCTTTCAGAAAGACTGCGTGGCGGACACGAAGGCTGAATATACCTTAGATGCAAAGGGGCAGTTACAGGTTGTGAACCAGTGCCAGTTAATGGACGGCAGCACGATTGTAGCAAATGGGGTGGGGCGCCTGAATACCTCGATACAACCCCAGGACTCCGCCAAATTGCAGGTGCGTTTTGCGCCAGCTTGGCTCGGTTTTTTGCCAATGGTCTGGGGAGATTACTGGATTATGCGCTTAGAGGGTGATTATGACTATTCCCTAGTCGGCACACCGGATAGAAAGTACTTGTGGGTATTGTCTAGACAGCAACAGGCTGATCCTAACGTGGTGGAAGCGTTATTGCAGTATTCCGAGAAGCAAGACTTTGACATCAGTACGGTTATTCGTCACTGAGTTATTTGAGGGGGTCGCGAGTAAAGAATACGCCCAACTTAATTGGATAGGGGCAAGACTCAATGCGCCCTAAGATGGTGCCCCGAAGAGGATTTGAACCTCCACACCTTGCAGTACATGGACCTGAACCATGCGCGTCTACCAATTCCGCCATCGGGGCATA
>DUNB01000042.1 GCA_012839585.1 Alcaligenaceae bacterium
TAAAGCCTGGCTTTGACGCGTGGCATCCACGTTGAGCTGCAGCGCAGGATTTTTACCGGCCTGTACATCGCGCTCAAAATTAGGAGGAATATTCAAGACAAAGGTATCCAGCCCAGCGTCCATGCCGGCGTCAATCTGATCACGTGAAATAATACGCGGCGGCAAAAAATACGGTTCGTGCAGCGCATCAATTAGGCGTGAAGAAAGAGCGGATTGATCCTCATCCAAGACCGCGATGGTGGCCTTATTTAATGAGTCTGGTTTAGCTTTGGAGTTCGAGTAAATCACCCCGCTAAACATAAATATGATGAGCACCACCAGGGCAACATCACGTCCTAAGCTATAAAACTCCTTAATCCCTAGGTTATAAATCGTGGCAATACTTTGCTTAAATCTAGACATGCTATTCCCCTTATTTAGCTTGCTTTTTCAAAAGAAAAACAGAAAGCATGGTTAATAACGGAATGGCAATAATCAATGGGTAAAAAGAGTATCGCAAATCAGAAAAATGCAACGCTTTAGAAAACGTGCCACGACTAATCGTCAAATAATGCGAGGTAGGATAGATTTCACCAATAAAAGCTCCCAACCCCTGCAAAGAGGAAACCGGATCCACCATGCCTGCAAACTGAATGGCTGGCATCAAGGTGCCTATGGCCGTGCCCGCCAAGGCGGCTACCTGACTATTCGTCAAGGTAGAAGCTAACAAACCGATTCCTGTGGTAGCGGTCACATAGAGCAAAGTGGCAAATAACAAGGTGAAAAAGCTACCGGTAAACGGCACCCTAAACAACGTGATGGCCAATAAGAACAGGAAGACAAAACTGATCATGGCTAGCACCACATAGGGCAGTTGCTTACCCAATAAAAACTCCAGTTTTGTCACCGGTGTGGTGTAAAGATTCATAATAGAGCCCAGCTCTTTTTCACGAACCACCCCTAAGGCCATCAGCATCGCCGGTATAAAAACCAACAACATAGGAATCACCGCCGGCACCATCGCAACCAAACTACGTAATTCAGGGTTATATCTGAACCGTACCTCGCCATGGCTTGGCATCTGCGGTCGTGCCCCTGTTTTGCTTAACACCCAATCTGACACCGTTGCGCTGTGCATGGCTTGGGTATAGCTTTTAATGGTCTCCGCGCGTAACGGCATGGCACCATCAATCCACATCCCCACCTCGGGCTGCTGACCTCGGTCTAGCTGACGTCCAAATCCTGGTGGGATTTCAATGGCCAAGGCGAGCTCACCGGAGCGCATGCGCTCATCAATATCCTGCGGCCCTGACAAAGGAGGCTGCTGATCAAAATACCTAGAGCCCTCAATTTGAGTGATGTAATCTTGACTCGCCGTAGTGCGGTCATAATCCAGCACGGCGTATTTCAGATTATCCACGTCCATATTGATGCCATAACCCATCACCATCATCAGAACCATACTTCCCACCATGGCCATAAAAAGACGGATGGGATCTCGTCGCAGCTCCATGGCTTCACGACTGCTATAGCTCAATAAGCGCTGCAGACTAAAACGCGGCGATTTATGGGTAGACGTAGTAGCCATATCGGGAGCAATAAAAGCGCTGTCTTCTGGTGTGCCCTCATCCCCAATGGCTTCCTCTAAGTAGCCAATAAATGCGTCTTCTAAGGTGGCTGCACCACGTTTTTCCACCAAGGCTGCCGGTGCATCTGAATCTAGAATTTCTCCGGCGTGCATCATGGACATGCGATCACAGCGTGCCGCCTCGTTCATAAAGTGCGTAGAGATAAAAATCGTGACGCCGTCATTGCGCGACAAATCGATCATCAACTGCCAAAACTTATCCCTAGCCACCGGATCCACCCCCGAAGTGGGCTCATCTAGGATGAGCACATCAGGCTTATGCAGTACCGCTACAGCAAGCTGTAATCGCTGACGTATCCCCAAAGGTAACGCATCAGGCAAGACATCCATGACCGACTGCAGCTCGAAGCGTTCGGCTAATTCTGCAACACGGGGCTCGCGTTGCGGCTTGGGTACATAAAACAACCGTGCATGCAGCATCAGGTTTTGCCGCACGGTTAATTCAGCATATAGCGAGAAGTTTTGCGACATATAGCCCACGCGTTGGCGGGTGGCCAAATCGTTGGCATCGATGGGCTGCCCCAATAGCGTGGCAGTGCCCTCTGACGGAGGAAGTAAGCCCGTGAGCATTTTCATGGTGGTGGATTTACCGCAACCATTGGAGCCCAAAAAGCCAAAGATCTCGCCCCGTTTGACGCGTAAATTCACATTATTCACCGCCACAAAGTCACCAAACTTTTTGGTGAGTCCTTGTGACTCAATCACAATTTCGTCGCTGTCGGGCAAAGGTGGAATCACTAATTCGTGGTGATTTTGACGCTTTTCCTCTGGCAATAAGGCTAGGAAAGCGCTTTCTAAGTCTTGCTTTTCTGTTCTAGCTAATAGTTCTGCCGGTGTACCAGTGGCTAAGACCTTGCCTTCGTCCACCGCGACCAACCAATCAAAACCTTGGGCTTCATCCATATAGGCGGTAGCTACCAGTACCGACATATGAGGGCGACGCTGTCTAATGCGCTCGATGAGCTCCCAAAACTGTCGTCTGGCCAAAGGGTCTACCCCTGTGGTCGGCTCATCAAGAATCAATAAGTCCGGATCGTGAATCAATGCACAGCAAAGACCGAGTTTTTGCTTCATGCCACCGGAGAGTTTCTGCGCCGGCCTGTCGGCGAACGCTGACATTCCTGTGCTAGCAAGTAGATCTTTGATCCGCGCCTTACGTTCTGCTTTATCCTGACCAAACAAGCGTCCAAAAAAGTCAATATTTTCAAAAACGGATAAGGTGGGATACAAGTTTTTACCCAGCCCTTGGGGCATATAAGCGATACGTACGCAGGCCGCATTACGATGCTCGCGCTCAGCCATATCACCACCTAATACCCGAACCTTTCCCCCTTGAATTTGACGGGCGCCAGCAATCAAACCCAACCAAGTTGATTTACCAACCCCATCTGGTCCAATAAATCCCACAGTTTTACCCGCAGGAATAGAAAGGTTGACCTTGTCCGCTGCTATCGCCTGACCATAACGATGGCTCACATCCTCAAATTGCACTACCGCCTCAGGAGAGGCGGCTGTTAAATCCTTGGTTTGTTTCATGGCAATTTAACTTCTAAGTGCTCTGGCCACTCACGCGACTCGTCTAAACGAATATAAGCCACCCCGGGCACACCCGTTTTCACGTGCTCCATATGTTTTTCTAACAGAGCGGGATCAATGCGCACCTTGACGCGGAAAGTCAGTTTTTGACGCTCATCTTGGGTCTCAACCATCTTGGGCGTAAATTGAGCCACACTAGATACATAAGACACCTCGGCAGGAATTACATACTGAGGAACCGCATCAATAATCACTCGAGCTTGGGCGCCTAAAGCCACTCGCCCAGCCTGTGCCTCCGGTAAAAAAATGGTCATATACACATCACCCACGTCGACTAGGCTGAGTACCTTGCCACCGTTACCCACTACCTCGCCGGGTTGCGCCACACGGTATTGCACTCGACCTGCACGAGGCGCTATCAAATCCCCTTCTTTAAGCTCGCTCTCTAAACTGGCAATCACCGCCTCGGCCGCTAAGATACTGGCATCCGCTTGGGCGACTTGAGACTTAGCCGCTTGTATGCCTGCTTGTACTGCAGCCATCTGCGCCTCAGCGACTGCCACCATGGCTTTAGCATTTCTATACTGCGCCATGTCGTTATCTGCTTGCTGAGCTGAGGTTGCCCGCTGCGCTAATAAGGCCTGCGAGCGCTGCTGTGTTTTTTGTGCCAAAGCCAACTCTGTTTTACGCTGTCCAACGGTCGCCTCGGCCATGGCATGATCCGCCTCACGCTGCGCCACGAGTGCAATAGCCGTATCTTTGGCGCTATGTGCTCCAGCTAGCTGGGCTTTGGATTGAGCCAGCTTGGCTTCCAGGGTTTCTGTATCCATCTGAGCCACCACTTGGTTGGCCTCTACAAAATCCCCTTCATTCACCAAAATTTGACGAATACGACCAGCCGCTTTAGTCGATACGTCTACTTCGGTCGCCTCAAGACGACCATTACTATAGGCAAACCCATCATCCAACTCAGGACGCATCTGCATCCATAACACATACACAATCACGGCAATTACAACGGCTGCTACGCCTATGTATACCGTTCTTTTTTTAGAAGCGCTCACTATTTCAATCCCTTTAAAACGTCATTAATTAGTTACTGCGTTATTCGTTGTCGAGTTTGCTGCACTACCGCCCCCTAGGGCTCTATACAAAGCCACCGTGTTGGCCAGACGCACTCGTTGTAATTGTAAAAGCATCTGTTCTGCAGAAAACTGAGAGCGCTGCGCATCTAGCACCTCTAGGTAGGCAGCTGAGCCTTGTTCGTAGCGCAAATTGGCCAAACGAGCTCGATCTTGCTCTGATGCGACCAACGCCATTTGTTCTTTTTCCTGCTCGGCCAACCAATGCTGCGCCGCCAAGGCATCCGCCACCTCTTTAAAAGCAGTGCGAATCGTAGATTCGTAATTAGCGACCGCCATGTGTTTACGTGCTTCGGCCAGAGCTAAGTTCGACTCACGGGCCCCACCATCAAAAATAGGTAGGCTAATTTGTGGCATAAATGACCAAGCACCACTGCCCCCACGGAACAAGCCGTCTAGGGCTGAACTGGCCGTACCCGCCACCCCCGTTAAAGTGATCCGAGGAAAAAAGGCAGCTCGGGCAGCATCCACATTGGCTCTGGCTGCGACCAGCTGTTGCTCAGCCGCGCGCAAATCTGGTCGTTGTAACAACACGGTCGACGGCATATCTGCTGGTACGACCTCATCAAACCGTTGCTCTGCTAATAAGGTATTCGCATCCGCCACCGGCCCGGTATGACCGGTTAACTGCTGAATCAGCGCCGCATTTTGTGCTTTTTCACGCTCTAAATTTGCGAGCTCGCTACGTGCTGCTAACAAGAGCGAATCCACCGAACGCAGTTCCAGCTCTGAGGAGCTACCGATACGTACACGCTGCGCCATAATACGTTGCGACTCGGTGCGTGTAGCCACCGTCTTACGCGCCAGCTCAACACGCTCAGAGAGCTCTAAAGCCTGTAAATAAGCATCGGCGGTTAGGGCAATCAAACTGATCTCGAAAGCCTGACGTGCCTGTTCCGTCGCTAAGTAATTCGCTAATGCGGCATCACTTAAATTGCGTACCCGCCCCCAGAAATCCAGCTCAAAGGCGCTAACGCCAAGGCCTACCTGATACTGCCCGCTGGTTACCGCTTGACGCGTAAGGGAAAGATCCGCCGGTACACGCCCACGTTGTCCCTCACCTTGGGCGCCTAGTTGTGGAAAGCGCTCTGAGTCCTGTATGCCATACATAGCACGCGCCTCGGCAACACGCGCAGTGGCGACTTTTAAATCACTATTGAATTCCAAGGCCTTCGTAATTAAGGCTTGCAGGTGGGGATCAGAGAAAAACTGCTGCCAATGTTCTGAGGGGGTTAACTGCAATGCCCCAGCATCGGAGGTGGTCGATAAAACTGGGAGTCGATCGGGTATGCCTAAGCGCATGTCTTCGGGCTGAGGTGGTGGCGCTACACAAGCCGTTAAGGCCGCACAAGCTGCCGACAACACCCACACCCGTGGATCAATAATTTTCACAGTGCCATTCCCTTTTATTTTGAAAACAATACTAACCAATTTATCATATCCAACGATTGTTGGATTTATATTGCGACCAATCAAGTTAAACAAAAGTCTTTCTAGTCTAGAATAAGAAAAACTCGTAACTTTTTAAAATAATGATGATTACGTCCCGCTCTTTATCTGCTATGACACCCGCTATAGGCAGAGAAAAATTGTTGCTCGCAGCACAGCACGCCTTTTCCCACTACGGTTATGCTGGCAGTAGTGTGCGTACCATTTGCCAAAACGCGCAGCTAGATGCCTCCATGATTGCGCATCATTTTGGCTCTAAAGCGAATCTCTGGTTAGCAGTAGCTAACCATCTGGCCACACAACAACAAAAACACTTACAACCTTTAGAGCAGGTTTTCTCTCTGGCGCAAACCACAAAAGAACGATTCATCTTAGCGGGTGACGTCTTAATAAGCTTATTCGCCGACCTACCTGAAATCGCATTATTAATTAATCAAGAATTGGGACAACCTGGCGAACGCCTAGATCACCTCAACATCCAATTAATTCAACCAGGCTACGCTATTTGCGGTCCTATTTGGCAGGAATCTATGCATAACGGCCTGTTACGTACACAAAACCCCGTTATTTTTCATTTATTAATCATAGGGGCTTTGGGAACCGTATTAAGTGCATCCTCTACGTTGGGCGTATTAAGCGGCCAACACTATGATCAAAATTTGATCAAAAAAGAGCTACAACACACCTTACGACAGTTGGCGCAAAACGCGTAAATCTAGGGCTATTTGCTGCGTCTGCGCCGAGGTTATCCAATTATCATCGTAGGTAAAGCTGCTCTAACTGAGCCTCGGTCATACTACAGTCCTTATTCGCTCACTATACTCACTATATATCGTAGTATTTTAAGTAATATGCCCGGCGCCTCTTCATAGATTTACTCTATGTACGCGTCGGCTCTCATTTCTGCATCCAGATATCCCACTCTTCCCAACCTTCTATCACTCCAAAGTCTGCCAAGCTAATAATTAGGCTTCCCTTGGATGGAAACTCTTCAAGCACGCCTGCAAAACGCTGCGACCAACTTGAGTTGGGACAAAGCACTCGCAGCATCTGCTGCATAAAACAAAAATATAAAAAAGGCCGCTCGTTATTCAGTTGCCTCCTATAACTAGCGCTCTGCGACAAAGGAGCTCGCGCTAAGACGTTAATATTCCAAAGACGACTATGATGAGCAGAGACATTACGTATAAAGTTCAGTCCACGTAGCCAGCTGGCAAACGTCGTGCCATTATCCACTCCATATTTTTGAGCAATAAGATCTTGGTCGCTCAGCTTCATCCCTGCAAATAAGCTTAGACAACATGTACCCCCCATTTTTAACAGTATTTATGAGTAGAGTGAGTTAACTGATACTGATTTAATTTTTGCTTGGGAGTAATAATACCTAACACCATATTAGGGCGTTCATTGTTGTAGATTCAGAGCCAAGACGTAGCACCTTGTTGTACTTCTTCTAAACTTGCGAACAGATGTTGCTCTAACTACGATAGTCGCACACACCGCCGGAATCGGCGTGCCGGCTTCGGTTTGTTTCAAAATAGCCATAATTTGGCTATCGGTATAGCAAGAGCGTTTCATGGAATTTCCTTTACGAGAAATTCTTCTGTAAATCACTGCGATTTTGCGGAGGGATTACCTATTACACCTGATCTTTATCTATATAGCGATCTTGATAGGTCATTCGTCTCTCTTCTAGTTCTTGTGGAAGTGGCAGTGCCGTATCTATTTCACCCAGATGCAACCGACTAAGACCATAAGCAACAGACAATCGATCATAATCTCCCTGAGCCACGCCTTTACAAATCAAGTCTGTAGGCATGGTGAGTGCCCAGGGCTCCAGACGCAGCCATGTTGTACCCGGGGTGGTCTGTAGCTCTGACTTAAGTTGCTGGTAAAACTTCATGCGAGAGCCTCCGCCACATAAGAACATAGGCATTCCTGTGATATCAGTTTGGCTGAGCAGTTTTTTGCTAAAACAACGGTAAACAGTATCACTACTAACTTGTCTCAAAAGCCGCTTTTTAAAAAAATTACTGTCTGGGTCTTGATAATTATTTTTAGGCACAACAGCTATATTCTCAACATACTGCTCATAGCTTTTAGGAATAGGCTGCTCTAAATCCGATCTAAACTTATCATTACGCATAGCAGTGATGATAGGACGTCCTCTACCACTAGAAGACAAGGCATCAATCCACCAGTTAATTCGAGCTACATGTAAATTAGCGACGCCATTTGGTTGAACTGTTGCTGTGTAATAGGTAAAGTTCCAAAGTCCTCTCTTTTGCTCTACCTGAAAGACAGAAGAATCGACCGTTCCAGCCCCTACATCTACAATCACATACCGGTTGACTCTATTGCGATCAAAACTCGCCGAGGGTGACGATGCAAAACCATGAATTTGAGCGGCTAGCTCTGGAATTACCGCAATAGAAATGTCATCACAGCCACTACTTTCTCCTTGTAAGAGCTTCTTAATAAAAGAGCGACGCACTTCTGTTTCTTGAGATGCTTGCCATGCCAACCCGACTATACGTCCAAAAACAGGCGTTAAATCATTATCCAAATGGGACTCTGATGGTAAGCCGATGGCAACAGTCCAATAGATACTCGTATATTGATAAATATCGGCATACTCAGAAAACAACCATGATCTCACATGCTTTAAAACCAAAGCAATAAAGCCTGCGGCTTGAATAATATAGTTATCATTTAACGGGGCGGCAAGCACAGAAAGCTTTAGGTCATCAAAGGCATTGCTCCCTTCAATAAGCGAAAATTTCTTAACCCCCTTCTCTTTTGTTTCCCAAAGCTTGCAGGGCAATAAGTAACGCGCTATTCCAGATGCATCTCGGAACGGTACGACAAAGGACTTTTCAATCGTTGCATCGCCTACTACCACTTTGACTGTAGAAGTCCCAAAATCTAACCCAATGGTGACATCGTGAACATCATCCTCATTAAAAGTAAGTTGCGTTCTACACCCCAGCTCCACCGGGAGGGATATAATTTTCCTATCATGTAAACTCTGGGGCAAAGGGATATAGCGCCCTTTACCCGTAAACTTTAGTTCGTAAGGTTTGGACGGTACAGAATCTGGTTTAGTTAGCACAGAACCTGATTGGGCTTGAAAGTCTATTGGCTTTTTTTTAGCTACTGTACTAGAGGGCTTGATTAAAGGGCGTGCGCTCGATACCTCCCTTCTTTTTTCTGTCAAACCAACTGGTCTTACAACTCCCGCTGCCACTCTATAAACCTTAGGACTGGCTACGGAGCTCAAACTTTTAGTCCCCGTCTCCTGCAACCTAACACGATCTCCTTCCTCCTGAGATGCAGCTCGTATTTTTTTTCTTCCCTCTCTAAGCCCCCCAGGCTTAATTTCTTTACTAGAAGCAGTTGATGTGCGTTTACTAGCCTCTGTAACGGTTGCTGGATGCGTAGGTTTACGAGATTTTTTCTTATGCCCTTTTACTATCAAACTCTTACTACTATCTGCCACCGACCACCCAGTTTCCTTCATAGCCTTGTTTAAAGCATGTCTTAAGGATGTCATATTAGTTCACCTTAATCACTCCTGAGCAAACAATCAGGTCTTTGGACTGAAGTTTGTTCTTATAAAAATCTAATTCGTTAGTTTTTTGACGAATCAACTCATCTTCTTTTTTTATCCTTCCTCTAAGACTTGGAATGTTACGAATACGTCGCTCATCACCCGAAATATCGGCCTCCCGAATTCTTTCTAACAACCGTTTTCTTTTACTTTCATAGTTATCATTAAGAGTCTTAACCATCATGCGAATACGGTCATTATCCTCACGTTGGACAGCATCTCGGTGGGCATAGAAAGCTTCTTCAAGTTCTGCTCTGCATTCGTCTTGTAAGTCTGCCGTACGCCGCCCATCTACAAGATTTGCTGCAGCAATAAAATCTGTGCCTACTGCTGCCGCACGATTCACTAAAAGCTCTGCATAATCAGGTGACAATATCAAACCATCAGAAAGACGCTTAACACAATACTCTAACCGCTCAGATTTCCTTGAGCCTGAAAACTCCCAGTGAGCAACTGCAAACACATAAATGTCAGGATCTATTTCTACACTCGGAGACTTTAACTGAGTAGCTATCACATCAGCGTACAAAGCTGGCTGATTAGCTTGTGATCGATGAGCAACAATAAAACGAATTAAAGGGTGATCTTGTGTAACTCGCTCAACACCAAAAGGCACTGGACCAACCCTATTTTCAAAAAGTAGTAGGGGAGCTCTACTACTGAGAATATATGTTTTACTTTGTTGATAAGTATTCTCTAAAAAGCTTTCAAATTGAAGTCGAGCATCTACGGAAAGACTCAGTTTATAGTGATTCGGCCTCTTAGGGTCTTCAACAATTCGCGTTCCTTGAAAGACTGACAGTAAGTAGTCAGATACAAAGTTGAATAAGTCCTCACCTGTGACAAATCGGCCTAGGTCTTTAGCAGCTTGGACTTTATTTTGAATGAAATCTCCATGAGCAATCAAATTTGATGCTTCACTTTCTAACTGGGCTTGTTGACGAACGTTATTCTCAAGCGCGATCGTAGTTTGCTCAATGCGTTTTTCTTCTTGCTCTACTGTTAAAGAGTGGGTAAGCAAATCATGAGTTAACTGCTGAATTTCCTTACCTAATACCATCTCTGTGGATCCCAGAGTCCTCTCAAAGGTTTCTAGTCGATTTAATAGTCGATCACAGACCCTATCGTCAACAGTATTTGCATAAACAAAATTCCAAATTAAAATCTTTTCTTCTTTTTGACCAATTCGATCAATGCGCCCAATACGCTGCTCAATCTTAGCCGGATTCCATGGCAGATCGTAATTAATTAATACGCTAGAAAACTGTAGGTCCACACCCTCTGATGCTACCTCTGAAGATAAAAGAATTGGAGGACCATTAAGATCTGCGAATTCTGCTAATGCTTGGTCCTTATCGAGGTCACCATGCAGTAATACTGACGAAACCCCATCTTCAGCCAGTCTCTCACTTAAATAGCGCAAAGTGTCCTTAAAAAAAGAAAACAAAACTATCTTGCGATTTTTATCCGAATGCAGATAACTATGGATCATTTCTAAAAATGCCGCGTACTTAGAGTCATTCTTTCGTAACGTTTCATAATCACCCACTGACTCTACTATCGATATCAACTTAGATAGCAAAATCCCGCTCTTTGATAAGCTACTTTCTGGCCCCGCTTCTGAATCTAACTCATACAGCTCCTCGACATCCAATATATTCGTCTGTCCCTGTTCAAACCTTGCGCGCCAACGTTTACAAGCCGCAGGCATACAGCTTGCCATCTGGCGCTGGGGTGTAGTCAAAAGAAACCCTTCAGCCATATCCATCTTTGAGCAAAAGCGGCGGATCTCATCTGTCACGGCATGATAAAAATTTTCCTCCTCTAGGCACATAGGAGCTCGGATTAGGTGGGGCTCTCGAACAACCCTATTCTCGTGAACATCTCGCTTCAGCGTTCGGGAAATAATTTTTGTCAGAGGGTTGATACGATCAAGTTGATCAGCTATTTCAGAGCGCCCTCTTGGGGAAGCAAGCTTTTTATCCGATGGTGGATTCTGGAGAAGATAATTTAACTGCTCACTGTCGTGTAATTGACTACACTCCAACTCACTGAGCGTCAGCACAAACTCATCAGCCTTAAGTGACTGAGACAACACCTTGTCTCGAAGCTTCAAAAGAGGCTCATTTAACCGAACCTGATATTCGAAAGAGCTTTCATAGGGAAACGCCTCTTCATCTAGGAGATGAAGCAAGTTAAATAAATCCGTACTTTTGAGCTGAATTGGTGTAGCAGATAACATCACGACACCACTAGAAACGGGTCGAAGTAGATCTGCCAACGCATGAGTTTTAGTCTCTCGATTACGAAGGTAATGTGCTTCATCAAAAACAACCAGATCAAAAACCGAGTCTTCGAGTGACTGCTCTTCAAGGAAATCGGCAAGCTTTGCTGTATGTGAGGTCCGACCTCCTTTCCTAGCAGCCTCAGAGGGTGGTCGTAAACCTTGGTAGCTAGCAATTAATGCGAAAGACTCATAAGGTCGCCCCTGCACGTCTTCCAACTTGTTAAGCAGCTGCTCTGCATCGACGATCTCGGCCTTCACACCAAATCTCAGATCAAGTTCACGTTTCCACTTCAAACGTAACATGGCTGGACATACGACTAAGAGCCGTCTTGCATCGGCACGAGCTCTGAGCTCTGTCCAAATAAGCCCCGCTTCAATAGTCTTCCCCAAACCAACCTCATCTGCGATCAATAAACTATTTGTAGGTGATTCAAGAAACTGTAATACCGGCTTGAATTGATAAGGATAAAACTCGGTGTTGGTCGTCTCAAGACTATAGATCAGATTAGATAGGCGTCCACTAAGGCGATAAGCAGTAATGGCCCCACGCAAGTCTTTAACCCGACCATATCGCCCCTTCAGGATCTGCTCATAAGGTCCTTCTTTGATCTGACCTGCCACCTCAAGAGTCTTGAGAAGAACGAATTCTTCTTGTTGATTATCTAACCAGGTAACAAGTCCCCGCTTCCCGCTTGCTGGGCCGCTCGTCTCGCTGCCTAAAATCCCAATACGACCAGGATTAGCTTTTTTCCTAACTTTATCGCCCGCTTTAACCATAAATTGAATTTGCCAAAATTAAAATCACAGACTACAAAAATATAGCATCAAACACACTCTCACAGAGCTGTCTAATTAAAAAATAAGACTATCACCTTTGAAAATCTCTTCAAAATAAAACCTAACAATAAAAATCCAATACTTATTGACCTTTCCCCAAAAAACGGTGCCATAACATTGATGAGATTTCTATTAAACAGGGACAAAAGGAGATCTCACTATGAAGAAGCGTTACAGCGAAGAACAAATTATCCGTGCCATTAAAGAGCATGAGGCAGGTGCCA
>DUNB01000043.1 GCA_012839585.1 Alcaligenaceae bacterium
AAGCTAACAACTATTTTGAATGGTTTTAATCCTGGCTGTATTTTTGTGATCACAAAAATACAGCCAGGATTAAAACCATTCAAAATAGTTGTTAGCTTCGAGTAATCTTTGCGACCTTTAGAGTACGCCACTGACACCGTGCCAATAGGAATACCCACGTGCATAGCAGCTAGCGTCAACATGGCATGATCCAAATCATTGCCAGACAACACGATCAAGGGCTGAGCAGAACTTAGCCCTAAGTCCAATAAACCTTGGGCAAGTTGTCCAATGGTTTCACGAACCTGAGCATAGCTTAGCTCTCTCCAACCATCGCCCTCACGCGCCGCAAGATACAGCGCATCAGGCGTTTCTTGGGCCCATTTTTCTAACCACTCTCCGACACAACGCGCATATGGGCCTAATGGCTCAGGCGAACGAAGGATAAAACCACCATTATCTAACTGCTCGACTTCGACTCGCGCCGGAGCTAATTGGCTCTCATCATCGAAAAAAATTTGCACTTCGGGTCTCCTGTTAGTAAATGGAGCAAGCATTTACTATCTACTTTCAATATCTCTAGGTGAGCTGATGCCTCGATAGCTCACCTCAGCGAGCTACCGGAGCCTACCAAAACAAATAAAAAACTTAGATAAACTGACAACTCACCTCGCCTAAGCGAGTTAAGCGCAACTGCAATCGGTCTCCTGCCTGCACAGGTACCATCGGCCCTAGTGCACCCGATAACAGTACATCACCTGCTAGCAAAGGACGACCCACCTCTACCATGGTGCGAGCTAACCACAGACACGCATCCAATGGATTACCTAGACAAGCAGCACCCACGCCCATCGCTGCCATTTTGTTATTTTTATTCAAGACCATGCCCTCTAGGCTTAGGTCTAGGTTATGCAATCGCGTAGGGTTTTTGCCTAAAACATAAGACGCCGCAGAGGCGTTATCGGCCACTGTATCTGTAATCGTGATTTTCCAATCCTCAATGGCGGAGTCCACGATTTCTAGTGCAGGCAATACGTATTCCACAGCGCTCATCAGCTCGGCCATGGTGACATCCGCGTGCGTAATGTCTTTACCTAATACAAAGGCAATTTCGCCCTCTGCCTTAGGAGCAATTAATTTAGTCGTGTCAATTTCAGCGCCGTCTAAATACTCCATATCAGCAAACAGCATGCCAAAATCTGGCTGATCCACGCCTAGCTGCTGTTGCACAGCTAAGGAGGTCAAACCAATTTTTCGACCAACCAAACGACCGCCGGCCTCTAAAGCTCGCTGGGTGTTTAATTCTTGAATCGCATAAGCATCTTCGATGCGATTAATGCCAAAACGCTCAGAAATAGGACAGCAAGGGCGCGCCAAGCGGCGTGCCTCTGCGATTACACTGGCTACTGCCTCAATTTGTGCTTTATCAGTCATGAATGAAGTTTCCAAATTTAGATTTTGCGCGCTAAGCTTTTTAAGTAGCCAGCTTCTAGTTCATCAATTAGTTCAGCGGCGGTATATAACGATTTAATCTGTCCCACACCCTGCCCGGCTGACCAAATGTGCTTCCACGCTTTGGTGTCTGCTGCCATGTCGCCAGAAAAATCAATTTCAGCCGTTTTGGCGGTACGCAAATCAAAACCAGCACGCTCTAACGAGGGCTTAAGCCAGTTAGCCAACACACCACTTACCGATTTGCTCGGCACAATGTCCTCAATCGTAGAATCCAACAGCATCTGACGATACTCATCGGACACCATGCTTTCTGCTGCAGGAATTAAACGAGTTCCCACTAAAACAAAGTCGTAACCCATAACGCGCGCGGCGTGAATATCAGCACCGTTAGATACCCCACCCGCTAAACCAATGGGACCATCCCAAAACTCGCGCACTTCGGCAAGAAAAGAGAATGGGTTGTACAAACCGGTATGACCGCCTGCACCACTACATACCAAAATCACTCCATCTACGCCGGCATCTACAGCTTTGCGTGCCATAGCGGGTGTAATCACATCAGCCATGACCAAACCACCGTACCCATGTACCGTAGACAAGACACGCTTAGGAGAGCCCAATGCTGTAGTCACCAACGCTGGTTTGTAACGTTTAACCAGCTCTACCTCGGCATCAAAACGGTTATAGGTAGAATGAACAATCATGTTCAATAACCAGGGCAAACTTTTACCCTGATTCTGCTCTGGTCCCAGCTCAGTAGAAATCTTAGCCAGCCACTGATCTAACTGCTCTACCGTGCGAGCATTAGGAGCAGGAATACTGCCCACCACACCGGCCTTAGAACAGGCAATAGTGAGCTCTGGGCTAGATACCAAAAACATCGGCGCGGCAACCGCTGGGATACGCTGTGACTGTATAAGCTTCAACAATTGAGCTTGCAATTCAGCACGACTTAGCGTGTTTAAGTCAACACTCATGGGTTCTCCTGATTTTTATAAAAAATTTAACCACCAGCTTTACGAATTTCCCAGCCGCCATCACTATGAATAATGTGTGCAGTAGTCAGGCCGGAATTTTGCTTCGATGCTAATAATACATAATGTCCGGTGTGATCCTCTGGATTTGCTATACGTTTTAAGGGGACAGCATCTGCCGCTGCCTGCTCAAACCCAGGAATCTCATTAAGCGGAACACTACGCTTATTCAACCCATCCAAGCTTTTCATCGGTGTGCTGGTCGCACCAGGAGAAACACCATTGACTCGAATATCTGGCGCCAATTCGTACGCTAACTGACGAATCATACCAACTAATGCGTGTTTGGCCGTCACATATAAAATGCCGCCTCCCCCTGCATAAAAGGCACTGTTCGATAAAGTGAAGATCATTGAGCCTTTGCTTTGACGCAAAGGCTCAATCGCGCAACGAGCACCCAACAAATACCCCTGCACGTTGACCGCAAACAAACGCTGAAAGGATTCTTCGACTTTTTCCGGCTCAATACGATCTAAGCGAGTGAAATAATCAAAGACTGCAGCATTCGCAACAAAGGTGTCTAAACGTCCAAAGGTTTCTACGGTTGTGTCAACGGCACGCTGATTGTCTTCGTAGCGCGTTACATCGCCTTGAATAGTCACCACCGCATCGCCTAACTCATCTTTAAGCTGCTGTAGTGCTTCCGCATCACGCGCCATCACGCCGACTTTGGCACCTTCAGCCACATACCGGCGCACCACCGCGCTACCAATGCCTCCGGTACCACCTGTGACCAATGCCACTTGTCCGTCTAGCCACCCCATTGCTATTTCCTTATAAGAACGTGTTAATGTTTTTGCACAATAATGTCGCGTTTGGAATTAAGATCTTGCGACGCAAAATCTTAAGCTCCCCATCCACACGACACAACACGTCTTCACGGCGAGCGGCAATTTCAAAGTGCTCGTTCAAACCACGACTACGAATGCTTAGCAAGCAACTATGGACCACGTATTGGTCTTCGGTTTCACCGGCAAACACCTCTACGTTAGTGACCATATGAACGTTGCGGGTAGGCGGGTTCTCTGCCCACGCCGTTGCTTGTTTAAAACGTGTCACACGGCGTGTTAAGTCACGTAAATGATCGTCAAAGTAAGCCATGTGATCGGCCGAGTACTGACCCAATTTGTCTTCGCGACGACGGTTTTCAATACCAGGCATCCAGTAATGCACGTCCTCGTGCATTAAGGCTAGCCAATCATCCCAACGCTCTGTATCAAGCAATCGGGCCTCACGGTACATAAACGCAGTGACTTCGCGTTCTACCTCTACCGCAACCAATTCGTTTTTTACAGTCATTGAAGCCTCCGATTACTTAAGTTTGCCATTGTTACGATCAGGCACGTTTTTCCAGCTTTCGGCCTGCAGCAAGTCTTTCCAACGCTGATAAAAAGCGCGGGAGTTGGCTTCGTTAATCTGACCTTTGTAGACATTACCGGGTAGCTCAGAGTCAGCCATGTAGGTGTTCATGCCTAGACCCACATATAAGTCCTGATAACGTGTCACCACACCACGACTGGTTTTTGTGCAGTATTCCCAGTTCTCGCCGTCATCCATTTCGAATACACCGGTTGGAGAGAAGGTCATCATGGCACCACGACGCCAGAGTTCTTTAATACGCTCAGGCGCGTTTTTATTCACAACCACCCAAGTGAAGAGCTCAATTTTGTTCGGACCACGAGGCTGCCAGACGCGAACGGTGTTCTGACCAGGCAGGTAAGAGAAGTTCGGGAAAATCGTGCAAGAAGAAATCGCACCGGTTAACTGTGAGCGGAACTCACCTAAACGCTCAGCCACTTTGGGGCGTAGTTCGTGAAGGTATTTGTTAATTTCGCGTTCACCTAAAACGGCGGCATTACCTACCCCGTCTGTAGCAAACTCATAGCCGTGACCATTCCAGTTCACTGCGTAAGATTCAGGTAGTTCACCGACGTTAGCAACGGGGCCACCCAACATGGCGCGAGCAGCGGAGTCATGGGTCCAACCACCATGCAGAATGTCACCCACAAAGTTTTCAGCAGCCACTTTCCAGTTACATTCGTAGGTAGAACGAATACAGCCACCGAGGAACTCAGAGCCACCCTCATCCATATCGAAGATCACATCTAAGTACCAAGTCATTGGACCAAGATATTCTTCTAAAGAAGGCGCTTCTGGATCAAAGGTTGCAAACACCAACCCTTTGTAGGAATCCACTTGGGCCACTTCGCGTAGACCGTGTTTGGACTTATCAAAGCCGGAGTCTTCGTAGGCTTTGGATTCGTGCATACCGCGCAGCGCACCATCAGGTCCAAATGCCCAACCGTGGTAGTTACACACAAAACCACGTGCATTACCAGCTTCGGCAAAACACACTTTGTTGCCTCGGTGCGGACAGGAGTTGATCAAAACCTTGATCGACATATCCTTTTGACGCACCACGATGACCTCGTCCTCACCCATCGTCGTTGTGAGGTAATCACCAGCCTTAGGTAACTGGGACTCGTGTGCCACGAACAACCAGCAACGCGCAAAAATCTTCTCTAATTCTTGCTCATAGATTTTCTGATCCCAGAAAATCTTACCGGATAAGCGGCCCTCTTCCATGTTGCAAAGATTGTCCAAACCAGGCAAGACGGGGCTCGTTTCAATGGGCTTTAAGTTAATAACCTTACTCATAATTCCTCGATAGTAAAAATCAGATGGAACAACCAAGCTATGCGATTTAAATGGGGCTGTTCGCGTCATCCGCGGCTTCTACTGCCTCGGCGTTCAAGTTGGCATATACCTCATCACCTTCTACTTCTACACGGTAGGTGCGTAGATGGCGTTCGCAAGGAAAAGTCACCGCTTTACCGCTAGGAATATGGAATTGACCCCAGTGCACAGGGCAGGTGATCAGATCGTCATCAATATCACCCTCAGCCAAAGAGGCTGTGGCGTGGGTGCAGAGATCTGCTGTGGCGTAAAAGGTGCCGTCTAGGTTGTAGACACAGATATCGCCTACCTCGGCGTTTGGTACTTTTTTCATTTCGCCGGCGGCTAATTCGCTGGCGTTACATAGCAATACTTTAGACATTAGTTTTCTCCGGCGATCAGTTCTAAAAAGCCTAAACCTGTTACCCACTCGGGTACGGGCTCGTAGGCTATGATCTCGCCTGTGGCATTAGGAACTGCTGCCATCGCGGTAGCAAAGGTTCGAATTTCCATCGCACCATTACCGCCGCGGCGTAAAATTTCTTCGTTGGAATAAGAGCACAGGGCCTTTAAGTCACCATTAACACCGTGTTGCAGGATTTCTTGGTCGAACTCGGCATCAACCTTACCCATTTCAACGGTGCCCACCCAGTGACTGATGCCGCCACTGCCGATGATGACTACACGCTCATCCTCATCGAATGACTCAACTGCAGCACGGATCTGTTCGCCCAAATCAACGCAGCGCTCAAAGGAAATAAAAGGATCCACACCACAAGCCAAATACACCGGAATGGATGGCAAGGTACGATCTAAAAGCTTTTCAGCAGGCTTAACGACAAATTGATGTGGAATAGCAAAAGCGTGATCCATCGTAAAACTACGACCTACAGCCCAATCGATGCGCTGTTTTTCGCCTTCCGTTACGATGTGATTAGCTAATTCTTCGTGATTTTTGACTACGCCGCGCTCGAGCATAGGTAGACGTTCGATGGGGCCATCCACATCGCCTACACCGATCAAATAACGAGGCAGACAATGCGTACCGAACAAGATGTAATGGTCACAGCCGACAATAATCACAGAGGTGGGGTTAAGTTCGGCCATGCGACGCGCGCATTCCTCGTAAGCACCCCAAACGGCGTCCTGCTGTGCTTTAGGGGGCGCGTCTGGCGCGACCAACATAACTGGATCATGCGGCATCCAAAAACCGCCAACGATTTTACCCATGATTAGTTACTTCCTTTTAAAGCGGCAGAGAAACCAGCCGTTTGATCATCACTGGCACCTAACTTTTCTTTGTAAACACGCATACTGCGGTTAGGTGACATTTCTTGCCAGAAACCCATCGTTAACATGGCGTTTACCCCGATGTCTTGCATCGCCTTCACATCAAAGTTCAACACCATGGATTTTTCTTCATCGCTTAGATCAAAACGAGACAAAAAACCCTCGGGATCTTCACGGAAACGTTCTTTGGCGGGACGCTCTACAGACAGTTGCCAAAGAACTCGCTCAAGCACGTTACGACTCATACAAGCCTCACTCAGATAGGAAGTCGCGCACTAAAGCAACGAAACGACGCGACTGTTCGCTTTGAACCCAGTGACCACAGCGGCCAAATAAGTGCAGATCAGCATTTGGAACGGAGTTAGCAATCAAAATACCGCACTCAGGGGGAACAACACCGTCTTCGCGACCGTGGACCACCAAGGTTGGAGCTTGGATTTTTTCCAAAGCGCTCACAGGGAAACCGCGCACAATGGTTGGACCATCTTCGGCGGGTTTAGGAATCAGTTTGCGTAGGGCCTCTTGGGCACCTTCGCGGGCACTGGCTTTGTAACGGGACTCGACCATCTCATCCGTGATGAGACTCTTGTCGTAGGGGAATTTTTCCATGAGCGCACGCATGTTTTCTAGCGAAGGCTCATAAATCCAAGCACCACGCAATCCAGGTGTTTGCTCAAACTCACCGGCAGGAGTACCTAACAAAACCAATCTATCAACACGTTCGGGGGCAAACACAGCCAAACCAATTGCCAAGGCACCACCAAACGAATTACCAACGAAAGAGGCTTTTTCAATGCCCAGTTCGTCCATAATTCCGATCAAGTGGTGTACCCATAATTTGATGTCGTATTTAGTACCTTCTTTAAACTCAGTGAAGCCAAAGCCTGCGATATCAGGAACAATAACGCGCCATTTATCAGAAAAGGCAGGCATGGTGTTGGCCCAGTTTGTCCAACCTGATACGCCCGGACCGGAGCCATGCAACAAGAATAAAGGAGCGCCTTCGCCCGCTTCGTGATAGTTAGTTTGATGGCCTGCCGCAAGTAGTGTCTTTCCTACGCCTTCCATTTGACCTCCGAGATTTTAAGATACAGATACGTATGTGTATTTTAAGGATTTGGCATTAGACCTAAAACTATGGTTAATACCTATATATAACAATCTATAGATACGTATCTTACACAAGAAAAACCAAACATGCACTACTGTATGTTTGATCTCTGCGCACAGCGTGTAAGGTACAGTAGTGCCTTTTCTAGCAAAAGTCATTATGATTAAAGTCCAAACACGGATTCTGTTTGGCCTCTTAATAAACAACAACTAAAGACCATAAACTATGTCGACTCGCCCTACCCTTACACGGGAAGACTGGATTCAAGCCGCGCAACGTATTTTAATTAAAGGCGGCATAGACTCGGTACGTGTTGATAACCTAGCCAAAGAACTAAACATCACACGAGGTAGTTTTTATTACCATTTCAAAAGCCGCGAAGAGTTACTACAAAGCCTCTTAACCGATTGGCGTGCCAGAGCCACTGAAAACATCATTCAACAGCTTGGCAGTACGCAGTACTCGCCTAAAGAAAGACTACAGCACCTGCTTGGCTTGCCCTTTAGAGGTAGTGCCGCCCGTGAAGCGGCGGCTTTTGAAATAGGTATTCGTGGCTGGGCACGACGCGACCCCCTGGCCAGACAAGCCATGGATGAGGTCGATAACCACCGTATTCACTATATAGAAAGTGTGCTTAAACAGATGGGCTATATAGAGCAACACGCACATGATACGGCCGCGTTGATCTATGCATATCAACTCAGCATTGCCATTGTGCACCCCAATTCGCCGTCCACGGAGCGCTTTGAACAGCATCAGCGTATTATCCAGCAGTGGCTAGATACCCCTATTTATTGATCCACCTGTAAGGCGCCATCCGAGTCCGTGGCTTGGTGGCGCAAAAAGGCCTTAAGCGCCAGGCTTAAGGCCTGCATACCAGCGGTATCACTATCACTACGCCAACTCACAACCACCGGAACGGGCGCCACCTCTGTTAAACAAGGCAGCGCACATAAGGTCTGCTCTTTCAGGCTCGGTAAAACCCATAAACGCGGTATCAAAGCGGTGCCCAAGCCTTGTCGTATCAGACAATTAACCCCCTCTATACCGACCACAGAGTGGACAATAGCTTCAGCCACTTTCTCTTTTTTCATCACAGAGCGTAACAAAAGCCCTAGTGGGGAATCTGGCTGAGAGCTGATCAAAGGACCTTGTCGGACCATTTCATCCAAACTAATCGCCAAAGGCAGCTGATCGGGAGGCAATCCTACCCAAGCCAAAGGCAACTGGGCTATGGTGCGATTACGTATGCCGCGCTGACGCTCTACCGGGGCTAAACTGACGATTCCATCCAAAGATCCATCTTGAAGCTGTTGATGTAAAAAAGCGGTGGTCCCTGTGGTCAAATGCAGTTGTATTTGGGGATGTAGCTGCGCCAAAAACACAAAAAAATCATTCAGCCATAAAGTCGCTAGTTCTTGTTTAATCCCCAAACGTACTGGCTCCACCGTTAGCGGAGTCTGTCCTCCTACCATCTCTCGCAGCTCCGCCTCTGTGGCCAGCAACTGCTTGGCATACAGTAAAAGCATTTGCCCTGCTGGAGTAAGACGACTGTCGCGCGCTGTGCGCTCAAACAAAACTTGCCCTAAGTCCGTTTCTAAAGTGGCCACGCGCCCAGAAATAGCCGCTTGAGTTATACCTAACTCTGTCGCCGCAGCCCTAAAGCTGCCTACACGCGCAATGACTAAGAAAGTATCTAAAAATCGTAAATTCATACCGTTATCTAAGGGCTTATCCCCAGAGCCTTTCGCTTTTCCATCGGACCACCATCAAAGAGCCGAAAGGCCCCACCAATACAAACACATAATAAACGGAATCAAGCAGACGTTCTATGCAGCCTATCCGTGTTCAACCCGGCAAAACCCTGGCAGAACAGCCCCATGTGCGCCGCAGCGTCATATTTTGACAACTGAATCACGTATGATTAAGGCATCCTCTTTTTCATAGGTGTCCGTTTATGTCATATCAGGCCATTATTTTTGATTGCGATGGCGTGCTGGTCGATAGCGATCCCATCAGCTTAGAAATCTTACGAAAAATGCTGTCAGATTTAGGATGGACGCTAAGCTACAACGAATGCAAAACACTGTTTATGGGGAAATCGGCTGAAGCAGAGATTGATCTCATCCAAAAAAAACTGGGACAGCCGCTAGATAGAGAGTGGATACAAGCCTATATCGTGCGACGCAATCGCGCCCTAGGCCAACACCTCGTCGCTGTTCCTGGGATTTACGACTGTTTAACCGCCGTTCATAAAATATGGCCGCATCATATAGCATGTGCCTCTGCAGCAGACAAAACAAAAATAATCCTGCAGCTAGACAAGGTAGGGCTGACCCATTTTTTTAATGGGCAACTATTTAGTGGTACCGATACAGAGCGCAACAAACCCTATCCCGATGTCTATCTGGCCGCAGCCCAAGCACTAAACGTCGACATTAAGGATTGCGCCATCATCGAAGACAGCATCACGGGCGTCACGGCAGGTTTCTCCTCTGGAGCCACCGTCTATGCCTATTGCCCCGAGGGTGAAGATCCTGAGCCATTACTTCAGGCCGGAGCACAGCATATTTTCCACCATATGCAACACTTACCCCTGCTATTACAAGACAAGACTAGCAATAAGTCTTGATTAGCGATTAAAATCCGCTCCATTGATGCTACGCGTCATTTTTATTTAGCTCACATAGAATCCTCTACGTGAGCTTTTTTTACACTTTACACAGGTCAACAATGAGTCAGGGGTCCTTTCACTATCCGTGGTACAAACGCGAAGATACCGATGCGTTTTTTGCCTTATTTCAAAACAACATTGCCAACTTCATCGTTATTGCTCTGGCCATGCTTGGCATGGGCTTTAGCGAAGAGATTGTGTTTGGCAAAGTATTACCTGGTGCTGCTATTGCGGTCATGACAGGTAACTTTTACTACGCCTACATGGCAAAGCGCCTAGCGGTACGCGAACAACGTACGGATGTGACTGCGCTCTCTTACGGCATCAGTACTCCCGTGATGTTTGTGTTTTTGTTTGGGGTATTGTTACCTGCCAAAAACATCACCGGCGATGCAGACTTGGCTTGGAAAATTGCGGCTGGCGCCTGTTTCCTCAGTGGTTTGATTGAGGTCTTGGTATCTTTCACAGGTCGTTGGATGCAACGCAACCTGCCTCGTGCCGCCATGCTAGGGGCCGTCGCTGGGGTTGCCATCACCTTTATTGGTGGTGAAATGCTGTTCAAAACCTTTGAAATGCCTGTTTTAGGTCTGGTGGTTTTGGGGATTATCATCGTGGGCATTATCGGCCGCGTGGTCATGCCTTTCCGTCTATCACCCACCTTTTTTGCTATTTTGATCGGTACCATTTTGGCCTACACATTACGCCAATCTGATCCACAAAACATTCAAAACGGTCTAGCTCACCTCGGTTTCTACCCCCCACTTTTAACCACTGCAGCCTTTGATGGCATGAGCTTACTCTTTACCACCATGGTAGGTGTGCTTACCGTGGTGTTACCTATTACCTTATATAACGCCATCGAAACCATGAATAACGTGGAAGCGATGGAAGTATTGGGTGACAAATACGACGTACGTGAGTGTCAGGCCGTAGACGGTGTAGGTACCATGCTGGGTGCGCTATTTGGCGGCTTATTCCCCACCACCGTGTACATTGCCTCTGCCAGCTCCAAATGGATGGGTGCGGGTCGTGGCTACAGCATTGCGAATGGTGTGGTTTATATCCTAGCTACCACTTGCGGTTTAATTGCTGCCTTAGCTGCGATTATCCCCGTCGCCGTGGTTTCTCCTATTCTGGTCTTTGTAGGGATCTCAATGGTAGCAACCGCCTATCAGGCGAATGCCAAACGCTACTACCCTGCGGTAGCGATTGCGATGCTGCCTTACTTTGGCAATTACCTCATGACCCGTTTCGGCAATAAAGCCGGCGAGGTGGTTGAAGGCATTTCCAGTGGCATCATCCCTCTAGGCCAAGGTGCTATGTTTACCGCCATGATGTTTGGTGCGATGACCGTTTGTGTGATCGATCACAACTTCCGCCGCGCCGCTGTCTTTAGCTTTATCACCGCCTTCTTAGCTTTTATCGGTCTTATCCACGCTCCTAGCTTGGGCTGGAATGCGGCGCCAGAATTTAGCTTGGGTTATGTGATTTTGGGTTTATTCTTCTTGTACTTTACCTTTGTAAAGCCGACTATTTTGCCAGCGCCACCGGCTCTATTTAGTCTACGCAGTGACGATGATGACCCACATCCTCAAAGTCAGCCTCGACGGGACTAAGGTAGCAAATACCTTGTAGCCTTACTTTAAAAAGCTGCTGTGTACACAGCAGCTTTTTTTCTTTCGCAATAAAAACCACTTACGATACGAATAGACCAACCCATAACAAAATAGAAGCTCTAAACTCACAACCCCACGTTTTCTTTTCATATAAAGCTGACTTATAGTGTTGAAGTCGCCTTTTTAAACGGATGAGTCTATGTTTAGCCCAGCCTTTCTCGTCGTGGTCATACTGCTCATTACCATTGGTCTCTTTCTTTATGGACGCTGGCGCCACGACATCGTAGCCGTCAATGCCCTCTTAATGTGTAGTCTGCTCGGCATAATCAGCCCGCAAGACACCTTCATAGGCTTTAGCCATCCAGCGGTAGTCACCGTCGCCTGTATCCTGATATTAAGTTACTCCCTACAGCAAACGGGTGTGGTGGATGTGTTGGCGCATCGTGTGCTGCCTAAAAAAAGCTCCCCGCTGGTTTCCTTAATCGCACTCACTGCTTTAGGCGCCTTTTTATCCGGCTTTATGAACAACGTGGGGGCACTGGCATTACTCATGCCTATTTCTCTACAAATGGCATCACGACATAACCTCGCACCGGGACAGGTCTTGATGCCGCTGGCCTTTGGAACCATTTTAGGGGGATTGACCACTCTTATTGGTACCCCCTCTAACCTTATTGTTTCCAGTTTCAGACTAGAGGCCCTGGGTGAAGGCTATGGCATGTTTTCCTTTAGTCCTGTGGGGGTTTCCGTCGCCATTGTGGGGGTGCTCTTTATTTCTCTAATTGGCTGGCGTTTTATCCCTGTACGCGAGCGCGCCGGCAAAGATACCTTTGACACGGGTACCTATTTAACCGAGGCCCGCGTCCCTGCTGAAAGCAAAGCCATTGGCATGCGTCTTAGCGAGGTGCAAACCACCTTAGACGCAAACGACGGCCAAATCTTGGGATTAATTCGTAAAGAAATCCGCCTCACCGCCCCCAACCCAGCCCTCAGCCTCGTTACAGATGACGTGTTATTGATCGAGGCCGAACCTTCCGCCTTAGCCAAAAGCTTAGACACCCTGGGCCTGGTGTTTAACGAGGACAAAGCCCCTCCTGAAAAGGATGAGGCTGACGAACAAAAAGACAAAGACGAAACACAAAGCGAAGCCAGCCTAGAGCCCAATCTAGAACTAAACACTTCAGAAGAAAAAGAGAAAGAAAAGGAGAAAGAGAAAAAGGAAAAAAGCAAAGGCTCCTACTCCAATGAGCTCTCCGAACTAGTGATTTTGCCAGGATCCAGTTTGGTCGGACGCAGCGCGGCCAATTTACGCCTGCGCAGCCTCTATCGCATCAACTTATTGGCGATTTCACGCCAAGGGACGCGCACACGTACTCGGTTACGCAAAACACTCTTACGTACGGGTGATGTGTTGTTATTACAAGGCTCTGCTGAAAACGTGGCGGACTTCGCCTCAGCGGGTGGTTGCGCCCCCTTGGCTTCGCGCCCTCTACGAGTGCCTGACCGTCGTAATATGATCTTAGCCAGCAGCATTATGCTGCTCTCAGTCTGCTTAGCGGCCTTTGGTTTTTTATCGGCCGCATTAAGCTTTATGCTGGGCGTCTTGCTCTTACTGCTTTTAAATGTGATTGCGCCGCGCAACGTCTATAAAGCCGTGGACTGGTCCGTCGTCGTCCTGCTTGCCGCGCTCATTCCTGTGGCTCAAGCCATGGAGCGCACGGGGGCAGCAGGCAGTATTGCTACGTTTTTATTGGATTATGTGGCCCAAGGAAATACCATCGCTGCGCTGTTACTCATGATGGTTGCCACCATGCTTATTTCTGATCTGATGAATAATGCAGCCACCGCGGCCGTGATGAGCCCGGTTGCCATCGGCACCGCACAACAACTTGGCGTCAATCCCGATACCTTTTTAATGGCTGTCGCCGTGGGCGCCTCTTGCGCCTTTCTGACGCCGATTGGCCATCAGAACAACACTTTAATCCTGGGTCCTGGGGGCTTTAGGTTTGGGGACTATTGGCGGATGGGATTGCCCTTAGACATTATCATTGTCAGCATCACCATCCCCTTATTGCTGCTGTTCTGGCCACTGTAAAACCTCTGTCTAGCCCTAATGGTCTTTCCTAGTTCTCTCGCTGAGGTGGAACCTGGAAAGACCCGGGGGCCTCTGGATTCACTCTAGCGGCTGTGGTCGATCCCGACCCATTGGATTCTAATGGAGCCCCCCCAGCCAGTAAACGTGCCAACGCTGTCACCGCCTGATCTCTGCGTAAACTAGAGACATGTTTAGCATCCATCACAGACCACTCAGGAAAAGCACGCGCCTGTTGTAAAACCTCTGGCAACGCCCCAGAGCGCCAGTTAATTGCCGCGCCAACCGGTTGATCCTCTGTTGTCAAAGAGATTTGGGAGCGAGGAATGGCAATAGGAGTCTGTGCCGCATGTCCTCGTTTGGCTAAGGCATCGATCAGTGCCGTCTGACGTAACGCCAGCACCCGGATCACACTTTCATCGACACTTAATTCAGACTCGCCACGCCACTTTCCTAGCAAGCGCTGCCCCCATTTATCCACACCTTGCCAAATGCCACCTGCAGCCGCTCCCACCAAGGTGCCTGTGCCTAGGCTGAGTCCAGCTGTTAACAAGTCAAAGGTTGCTCCCGCCATAGCGCCGGCAGCCACACCCTTTCCTACCTGAATGCCCAGCTCTTTCATCACCTCGGGGTGAAACAAGTCAGTTTCCCAACGGCACCCCTCTAAAGCAATGTGATCAGGCAGGTAGTCACGTGTGCTGAAATTAAAGCGGCGCAGCAAAGCCTTCACACAGGATTCTTCACGAATACGAATGGTCTCGTGGAGTAGCTGAACTTTTTTTTCTAAGATGGCTTTTTGCGAAGGACTAATAAGACGCCACGCCGTGACATCAATGAGCAACTCCGCCAATAAACGCCAAGCATCGTTGAGTCGTTGTTGACGCTGTACCTCTACGTCCTGACTTAGGATACGTAGCTGTTCGCCATGTTGAGCCGGGACCAACAAAGCAAGCTTTTCATAAAGCTGCGCTTCTCCGTTCAACGCCGGCGCCACCGTATCAAAATCCGCTGTAGCATGTAGTCCTAAATTTGCTAAAGCCAGTCGCCATTCGTCAATACGCTGGTCTGGGCTGCGTATAAAGTTCAATACGGGTAAGAGTGGTTTGCCGCACTGCGCCAACACGCGCAGCTCGTCTTTATGTTTAGCAAGCACCGGATCACGTACATCTACCACATAAAGCGCCGCGTCGCTTTGTAGAAGCTGACGCAGTACGCGCCCCTCTTGCTCAAAACGCTCATTGGCCTCTGGCGTCTGTAAAAACAAGGCGATTCGATCAGGCTCATCCATGCGCTCTTCACTGCTGTCCAGCCTCGCCAAGTAGTCCAAAAGCGCCATGCTGTCTTCCATGCCAGGCGTATCAAACAGCTCGATCAGGGCATTTTCTGCTAGTTTTAGACGCACCCCCTCGACATGACGCGTGGTCCCAGGGCTATTACGCACCTCACCAAACTGCGTATCACGCGTTAAGGTCCGTAATAAAGACGTCTTGCCCGTGTTGGTATGTCCAACTACCGCCAAACGTAAAGGAGGAACCGTTGTTTCCATGGTAGTCCTAATCTAATGCAGCCAAAAGCTGCTCAAACTCCGTATAGACCGAGGTAAAGCCTGCTTTTTCTAATCGAGCCTGCCACGCCTCTAGGCGCTCTAAGGGTGTGGTCGCAAGATGGTTTAAAGGCATGTTCAACAAATAAACGGAGCAATAATTCCCATAAGTCGCCAGCTCGGCCATCCAAGCCACTACACCTCTATCAGGTGTTTGCTCCGCATCAGCGCACAACACAATATGCTCAAAGCTTTGCTGCTCTAATTGCGCTAATAACGCATGACGCTGTTCTCTGCTATCTACCAGCCCAGCATCCACCCAGTTTTCAGGCATTTGGGCCGGAGGCCACAATTGATCGGCGGGTAACTCAACCCCAATAAAGATGGTTTTTACCGTTACGGCTGGCCGTGCTGCCTGGGTTTTCGCCTCGGGAACTTGGTCCGCTCCTGCCTCAGCATCGATACCCACGTATTCTGTCGCCGGTACGAGTCGCTGGCGTAACTCCATCAACCCCAACTGGTGTGTATCTATGCGTAATTGCGCCTTTGTACTTTGCAAGCGATACCAACAAAATGCCCCCGCGATCAGCCTCGGCACAATGCCATACACCACCAAACACCCCACCAACCAGCTGGACCACTGCACCTGAGCGTCTGAGGACAACAACTGCAAGCCGTCGCTTTGTCGAATCACCTCTGCGCTGGGAGTGACAAAACCCAGTAGTCCGGGCAAAAAACCTAAGCTCTGCACTAATACGACAAAGCTATCTGCACTTAACAGCGTGGTTTCCCAGTTAAAGCTATAGCGCTTGGCTGCTAATAAGGCCAGCAGGGTGAGCACGGCAGAGAGCAAAGCAATAAGCCAAAGCCAATGATTCACCGTCCCCAACACCCAACGCAATAGACGTTGTTTACTAGCAAAGCTAAATAGCGCATTAAAGATCAAGCCCTGATCCGGTCCCTTGACCACACGCTGTCCTAACCAAAGCCAAAGGTGACTTAATCCAAAACCAGAGGAGACCGAGCTCGTTGTACGAACAAACAACGACACAAACCAAAAGATAAAGCTCAATGTCGGGGCACCTAAAAGAGCCACCAACGCCAATAACACATTCACCGAGCCATCTTGAGTGGCAAAAGCGCTCGCTGCCACACCAGCCCCAATCACCAAAAATAGCAGGCTTAAAGCAATGAGGCTCAAGCGTAATCCACTTACAATGCGATGCTGTAATGCCACCCAGTCAGCGCGCTGCGCCAAAAGCTGCGAACGCAATAACAAGCGATCCTCAAAATCACCACCAGCAGCAATGACTCGGCGTACCTCTACCGAGTCTTCAATGGGTCCCCATTGGCTTTCCTTTAAGCGTACGGCCTCTAACTGCCAGTGAGAAAACCAAAGGCTATTCTTCATGATCAAAGCAAAACAGGATCATTAGGCAATACATTTGCCTCGTTATCACCAAGGGGAGCATGCTCTTTTAAGATCGCCTCGATCTCATCTACGGCAGCCAGCAAGCCATCTATATACTCAGCCTGCGCAAAGCGCGCCTGTAAGCGTGCACAAACCTGTTGCCACTGGGGTTGAGTCGCCGTAATGCCTCGATCCGCAATAATTTCAATGGCTCTCTGATCCAAGGCCAAATACAGCAACACCCCACTATTTAAAGGCGTATCCCAAACGCGTAGCCGCCCATACACCTCTAGGGCTCGCAAGTGCGGGTTGGTTTCATGACTGGGCATCACGCCTTCGATCGCTAAGACTAATTCCCCGGTATGTGTGGCTTCACTTTGCTTAATCCGTTCGGCCACATGGGTCAGGACCTCTTGGTCAAAGTGACGTCTACGCAGCCATTGTCCCTCGAGTGCGGCTATGCCGGTCATGCGTTTGATTATGTTATTCATCTCTATTCCTTTTTACCAGCCACCCGAGGCACCACCGCCACCGCTGCTTCCGCCGCCGCCACCGCCAAAACCACCGCCACCGAAGCCGCCACCTCCGAAACCGCCTCCGCCGCCAAAGCCACCACCTAAACCACCAATGGTAGCCCCACGACGAGAAGCGCGGGCCGAGTTGCCTCTGTTACTGGCGCGCATTTTTTTGCCAAGCAAAGACAAGAACAACGCGATCACCCCACCTACGATGGCTAAAGGAAGGCTCCAAAACATCAAAAAGGTGAACAAACCAATAGCCAGCACGGCTGCTACAGGGGGAAGCACCAAGGAAAAAAAGGCGAGTGGGAACAGCATGGCCCAAGGACTCTCATCATCGGTCGCATCCACACTGCCTTTGACCGGCGGTGGTAAGTCTTCGCCCTCGACAAGGCCCATGATCTTATCCACACCATGATTAATGCCACCCACATAATCACCTTGCACAAAGGAAGGTGCAATAAATTCACGAATAATTCGCCCCGCCTGTAAGTCCGTCACCGCGCCTTCGAGGCCATAGCCCACCTCTATGCGTAAACGACGATCGTCCTTGGCTACCACCAGCAAAATACCGTCATCAATTTTTTCACGACCTATTTTCCACTGGTCATACACACGACGGGCGTACTGTTCAATCACCTCGTTACCGGTAGTGGGCACCACCAACACAAAAATTTGCGCGCCTTTGTTTTCCTCAAAGGCTTTGAGGCGATCAGACAGCGCTTTTTTTTGAGCCGGATTGAAGGTCCCCGTGGTATCAACCAACCAATTATCGAGTTTAGGAATGGCTTGGTCTTGGGCCCAAACAGGCAGTGCTAAGCTCGTAACAAACACCAGCAATAAGCCCACCAACCATCGCCCTAATCCTAAGGGCCTTTTATGAGAAAACACCATAGCCATTCCTTTATCTATGCTTGATTAGTTTGTTGCCGCGGCAGGCACATCAAAACGTACCTCTGGGTCGCGAGTGATTTCAAGCTCTCTATCCACGCCGTAATTTTCTTTGACCTTATAACCCAATACTTTCGCTGTAATCACAGTAGGGAACTGACGAATGTAAGAGTTATACGCCTGTACCGCCTGTACAAAGCGACCTCGCTCTGTAGCGATACGGTTTTCCGTGCCCTCAAGCTGTGTCATGAGGTCTCGAACCAAACCATCACTTTTTAATTGAGGATAGTTTTCAGAAACCGCCATTAAACGCGATAAAGCCGAAGACAACTGCCCTTGAGCTTGGGAAAACTTGGCCATCAATTCAGGATTATCCAAATCATCCACCTTTAAATTGATTTGACCTACCTTGGCTCGGGCTTCGGTCACATCCGTTAAGACTCGACGCTCATTTACCATGTAGGCATTCACTGAACTAACCAGTTTAGGTACTAAGTCAGCACGACGTTCGTACTGATTCAACGCCTGAGACCAGGCCGCTTTTACTTGCTCATCTAGACGCTGGATCTCGTTATAACCACAACCGCTTAAAAAAACGGCAACCAACGATACCAACAACCAACGAAAATAATTTTTCATGATGCAATTCCGTATTAAAAAATGCCTAAGGCAACTAACACTATAAATTAACCTGTAGATTAAAGGCGTGCTATGACAACAGCAAGCCAAAAAAAGTGAAGCTTATTTGGATTTTTTCCCCGTTAGCCAGTACTTTACCGCTATAATAGGGGACTGACGTAACATACCAATCGTTACGTACCTCTTTGCAGGCACAGCCCTGCGATGGCATATTCGCCCTCAACCTCACTCTGTCAGCCTAGATTGGTATTACTACTAAGTAATAGGCTAGCCGCTGGAAATACCTTGAACAAAAATATAACTTTTGCCTCTTTAGCATTGGCAGAACCCTTATTGCGCGCCATTACCGATAGTGGTTACACCTCTCCTACACCCATCCAAGCTCAGGCCATCCCTCACGTATTAAAAGGTGGGGATGTATTAGCTGCCGCCCAAACGGGCACAGGTAAAACCGCCGGTTTTACCCTACCTATTTTGCATCAATTGCTAGAGCGCCCATTGGCCAAGCAGGCTGCGGGTCGCCCCCGTGTTCTAATTCTGACGCCTACGCGTGAATTAGCCGCTCAGGTAGAAGAATCTGTACGCCTCTATAGCCAACATACCAACTTGCGTTCTCTCGTGCTGTTTGGTGGCGTTAACATCAACCCTCAGATCAACGCGCTACGCAAGCCCATTGATATCGTAGTGGCCACTCCGGGTCGCCTACTGGATCACGTGGGCCAAAAAACCATTGATCTAGGTAGTGTGGAAACCGTCGTTTTGGACGAAGCCGATCGCATGTTAGATATGGGCTTTATCCGCGATATCCGTCGTATTTTGAAATTAATCCCTGAAAAACGCCAAAGCTTACTGTTTTCGGCCACCTTCTCGGATGAAATTCGTGAATTAGCTAAAAACTCTTTAAACAACCCCATCGAAATTTCGGTGGCAGCGCGTAATACGGCCTCTGAGCTCATTACACAGCACGTGGTGTTTACCGAGCAACGTCATAAACGTGACTTAGTCAGCCATATCATCCGTGAAAGCGGCTGGCATCAGGTGCTGGTGTTTTGCCGTACCAAACACGGCGCAAACCGTTTAGCCGACAAGCTAACCAAAGACGGGCTCAATGCCGCCGCTCTACACGGCAACAAAAGCCAAGCCGCACGTACCCGTGCCTTAAACGGCTTTAAAACCGGTAAAGTGGTTGTACTCGTGGCGACCGATATCGCGGCTCGCGGTTTAGATATTGATCAGCTACCTTATGTTATTAACTTTGAACTGCCTCAGGTTGCCGAAGACTACGTACACCGTATTGGTCGCACCGGTCGTGCTGGCAGCGAAGGTCGCGCTATTTCCTTGGTCGATCAAACCGAAGGCCGCTTGTTAAAAGCCATTGAGCGCCTCATCAAACGCCCCATCGAGCCTATTGAAATCGAAGGCTTTGAGCCACCGGCCTTTGATCCTAATGCCGAAAAAGAAATCGAGCGTCCTGCTTTTGCTCGCAAAAACAGCCGTCCTCGCAACAACAGCAGTGCCAGCGCCGGTCGCCGTCGCAGCCCTAAAGCCGCTAAGTCCGCTCCAGGTCGCACCAGTAACCGCCCTGCTCGCAGCTCTGGCACAGCACCTCGCAATGCGTCGACCACCGCCCCTCGTAACCAGCAAGGCTAGGCCTCTACGTCTTAACCTTTTATGCTGCTTATTGATTGTCTACAGCGACCAGATCAGCGAAAATAGAGCAAATTAACTTATTTACAGCGGCCTAGGCCGCTTCTTCTTGTATACACATCCATGTCTAACATTGCCAAAGAAGTAGCCAAACGCCGCACGTTTGCTATTATTTCTCACCCTGATGCGGGTAAAACCACCCTCACTGAAAAACTCTTGTTATTTGCAGGTGCAATTCAAATTGCGGGTAGCGTTAAGTCCCGTAAATCAGACCGACACGCTTCGTCAGACTGGATGGATATTGAAAAGCAACGCGGCATTTCCGTCGCCTCCTCGGTGATGCAGATGGAATACCGCGACTGTGTGATTAATTTGCTAGACACTCCTGGTCACCAAGACTTCTCCGAGGACACCTATCGCGTATTAACCGCTGTCGATGCGGCCTTAATGGTGATTGACGCAGCAAACGGGGTAGAACCTCAAACCATTCGTCTACTGCAGGTTTGTAGAGCTCGTAATACACCCATCATCACCTTTATCAACAAACTTGACCGCGAGGTCCAAGAGCCCTTAGATCTACTTTCTGAAATTGAAGATCACTTGGGGATGGATGCCATTCCCTTTTCTTGGCCCGTAGGGATGGCCCGTCGTTTTGGTGGGGTATTCAATATTGCCAAGGATCAAATGCACGTCTTTGACAGCAAAGCCAAAGACCATCGTGCAGAAAACGAAGAGCTCATTCCTGGGTTACACAACCCAGAAACCGAAGCGCGCTTTGGTGCCGAGTTTGCCAAGGCCCAAGAGGAAATTGAACTCATCAAAGCCGCCAGCCCCGATTTTGACCTAGAGGCTTTCCTAGCAGGCAAACAGACCCCTGTATTTTTTGGTTCTGCACTGAATAACTTCGGGGTCCAAGAGGTACTAGACGCCCTGGTGGATATGGCACCGGCCCCTGGTCCGCGTGAAGCCGTGCAACGCGTAGTCCAACCTACAGAACCCAAATTTACAGGCATGGTCTTCAAAGTACAGGCAAACATGGATCCGGCTCACCGAGATCGCGTTGCCTTTGTGCGCGTCAGCTCTGGCCACTTTACCCGAGGAATGCGCCTCAAGGTGGCTCGCACCAATAAAGAAATCCGCCCCAATAACGTGGTTTCCTTCCTGTCACAACGTCGTGATCTGGTCGAGGAGGCCTACGCAGGCGATATTATTGGTATTCCTAACCATGGAGTACTGCAACTGGGCGATGTATTGACCGAGGGTGAAGTCCTACAATTCACCGGTCTACCCTTCTTTGCGCCCGAGCTTTTCCAAACCGTAGAGGTCAAAGATCCTTTACGTACCAAACAATTGCGCACCGGATTAACGCAACTGGGCGAAGAGGGGGCCATCCAGGTCTTTAAACCTCACCTCACCGGTGGCAGCTTACTCTTAGGCGCGGTAGGTCAACTGCAGTTTGAGGTGGTCGCTGATCGTCTAAAAAACGAATACGGTGTTGAAGCTCGTATGGCTTCCTCTCGCTACAACCTCGCTCGCTGGGTTACCTCAGATAACCCCGCCGCACTTAAAAAGTTCATCGACACCAACGCCGCCAACATTGCCTATGATGTGGTCGATGCCGTTGCCTTTTTAGCCAGCTCTCCTGCCCAGTTACGTGTGGCTCAGGAACTACACCCTGATATACAGTTCCACAACATGCGTGAACACAGTGGACAGCTGTTTAATTAAGCCAACCACGATCAAGCATGTGGTAGTTGTTGGATTCTGTCACATGCTCAACGCCCCTATTGGTTACAATAGGTGTACAGTTTAGACTGGCCTATTATTATTTATTCTGTTCAAAATCCATTTATGTCTTGGCGTATTCTTCTTGCTACGTTGCTACTTGGCATTGCTGCCTCCGTTTGGGGTGGCTTACAGCTAGGCAACTGGCTCATCGAAAATGGTCCTTTAAAGTCCAATGTGTTTGACGCCTATCAGGACCTATACACCATCCCCACGCTGGATGCGGACGGTAAGCCTTATGTGCCTGCCCCTCCCCAACCACTGGTAGATGGTCGTTTAGCCGTGCCCGAGGCCCCTGAGCCTGCCGAATGGCAAATCAACGATGACACCGACCTACTCAGCGAACGCCCTCCTATAGCCCTAGCAACCGCCTCTTCCGGTACGGGCATCAGTAACATCAACCGCACCCATGTCAGCCCAAGCGGCTTACAAGGTTTGGCTCAAATTGGTAACCTACAACAAGACAGATTAGCCAACGAAATGTCCAGTGGCGGAACACTACAACCCATCGAAATAGGTACACCGCCGCCGCCCCCCTCCCAAGAGGTTCAGGTTTCTAATCTACCTGTGGCCTCCGACCCCAACTGGCAGATCGCTTTTCAGCGTGAACTCAAAGCCTGTGATGGCATAGGCTTTACCAAAACACCAAGCTGCAAATGGGCGGCCCGCAACAAATACTGCGGTCCACATAACGCATGGGGCAAGGTCCCAGGCTGTCCCGCCAAAGCCTTCTAATTGTGAACAGGGTTAGACTTCATGTGCTCTGATATGCTTAATACCGATCTTCCCCACCCCACTCTCAAAGACAGGGTAACAGTACACCAAGCCATATTACGTTTAACCGCTATCTACAAAGGCATTGCCATTGCCGTAGTAGCCGTGGCAGCTTTGGTTTGGATCACCATCATTAGTCGCATTTTGCATTTTGGACGTACTCTTGATTACTCTGGCCTAGAGGCTTTAGGCATCGATGCCGATCTCATCAAACAATACAATCCGTTTTTTTGGTGGACAGTGGTGGTCATTTGCACCCTATTGATCAGCTATCTCTTGTTCAACTTTGTGCAATACACCCGTCAACGTGCCAGCCAAAAGATCATTAGCGACTCCGATTTACAACAGTTGCTGACTAAAATCTCTCCCGCCGCCTCTCACGTTTTGGCCTGGGCCTGGGAAAACCGCAGACACCCCATCACCGTCGGTGTTTTACAACAAACCACGGAGCAGCTGGGAGCGAACCGTTACTCATTGATTTGTTTAGCAAAAGATCAGGAATCACTGTTACAGCAGCATTTGCAACCCAAAACCAACGTAGATGAGCCCTTGCATCATCTTTGATTTTGTGGTTTATTACCTATATGAATTATTTACGTACGCACCCCCTATACAACACAGACGCCAGCGGCTTAATTAGCCCTAGCGCTCCTGCTCGTGCGTACTCCAACACCATCTCCTTACTGCCCCTCCTACTACTAGCGCCCGGTTGCCGGGCCTAGAGTCTAGTGGCAGTCCGGCAGCCATATACACAGCCACATATTTGAGCGCCGTCACCGGCATATTCAAGTATTTTTAGTGGTTCTGGTGGCGGCGAAAAGACTTATCTTTTCCGTCCCACAGGTGTATCTAATGCTTTCCAATCCTGCTTCTAAATACGTTCCATTTAGTCCTTTCACTAGCGACTTCTCCGAACGCACTTGGCCCTCTAAACGTATCACTCAACCACCTATCTGGATGAGTACCGACTTGCGCGATGGCAACCAGTCTCTTATCGAGCCCATGAACGTCGCCAGCAAACTACGTTTTTTTGATCAGCTCATTAAAATTGGCTTCAAAGAAATCGAGGTAGGCTTTCCTTCCGCATCTCAGACTGACTTCGACTTTGTGCGCAAACTTATCGATGAAAAGCGCATTCCTGACGATGTGACCATCATCGGTTTGACCCAAGCCCGCCAAGACCTAATCGAACGTACAGCAGAGGCCATGGCTGGTGCCAAAACCTCCATGATTCACCTCTACAATGCCTGTGCTCCCTCTTTCCGCCGTATTGTGTTCAACATGGAAAAGGACCAGGTGCGTGAGATCGCCGTCAATGGGACACGTATGGTCAAAGAGGCCATCAAAAAGTACCCTCAGACCAAATGGCGCTATGAGTACTCCCCCGAGGTTTTCAGCACCACAGAGCCCGAATTTGCCTTAGAGGTCTGTAATGCTGTGATCGCAGAATGGCAACCCACTCCCGAAGACCCCATCGTTTTGAACTTGCCTGCCACCATTGAGGCGACTACGCCTAACTTATACGCAGACCAAGTCGAGTGGATGCACAAAAACTTAGACAAGCGCGATAGCGTAGTGATTAGCTTGCACCCACACAATGACCGTGGCACCGGCGTTGCTGCGGCAGAACTCGGTATGATGGCAGGAGCAGATCGCGTTGAGGGTTGCTTATTTGGTAATGGTGAACGTACCGGTAACGTGTGTTTGGTCACACTAGCTCTAAACCTTTACACCCAAGGCATTCACCCCGGTTTGGACTTCTCTGATATTGATGAAATTCGCCGTACCGCCGAAGAGTGCAACCAATTACCTGTACACCCTCGTCATCCTTATGCAGGTGACCTCGTCTTTACGGCTTTCTCTGGCTCACACCAAGACGCCATCAAAAAAGGCTTTGCGATACAAAAACCAGACGATGTGTGGGCCGTTCCCTATCTACCTATTGACCCAGCCGACTTGGGTCGCAGCTATGACGCCGTCATCCGCGTTAACAGCCAGTCGGGTAAAGGTGGGGTGTCTTACTTGCTAGAACAAGAGCACGGACTGGTCTTACCCCGTCGTCTACAAATCGAATTCAGCCGAGCCATCCAACGCGTGACTGACGCCACCAGCAAAGAGGTGAACCCAGAACAGGTCTTCGGTATTTTTGAAAGTGAATACCTACGCACCGAAGGTCCCTGGAAACTGGTGACACACAAAATCACTAGCCATCCCAAAGCCGATGACAAATCACAGCAATTCGATATTGAAATTGATTTGCTAGAAAATGGTCAGCCCATCAAACGTCACGGTAAAGGCGAAGGCGCTTTAGCCGCATTTATTAATGCCCTAGATATCCCAATCCGCGTGATGGATTACAGTGAACACGCCATCGGCATTGGCACTAACACCCGTGCTGCCACCTATGTGGAAATGCGTATTGGCGAGCACCCGAGCGGTTTTGGTGTAGGTATACACCAAGACATCTTGACCTCTTCTTTTAAGGCCATCTTGAGTGCAATTAACCGTCATGCCTTGCAAAACGGCGGTAAAATCAACGTGTAATTTTTTAACATGCAGCCATAGGCATAGGGGCTGCCCATCGTTCTTATTACGGTGTGGATTTGAATCGATGGTTATGCACTAAAAAAGCTGGGTTTCATAACAGAAACCCAGCTTTTTTTATTTTTACCAAAATGCGCAGAAAGCCTCGTCGTTTAGGGCGAGAAGGATGTCAATAATTAGATGCGCCTACCATGCGTTATCTGCGGGTTCCCACATCACATCCTCGTCCTTTTCTAGGGACTCGATCAGCATTTCATACAAAGGATAAGCACGCTGTTTAAAGCCTACCGCCTTATTCATCGGATGCGGTTTGACGTTATCCCCATCATCATCGTCCAAGTCATCATTCACCTCTGGGGCGGCAGCCATAGCTGTTTTTAAAGATTCAATGGCAGCAGGTAGTTGTTGAGCAGTAAACACACCTCGCTCGGGCAATACGCCACCTTCAAACACCTTGCCTGCGGCAGTTAACACTGGTAGCGCGTGCTCTCCTAGCATCAGCACAGCACCAGATGCCTTAGATGTAAATTTAATTAGCATTATGGTTTCCCCTCTCAGATAGTTTGCTCACAACACAGACACAATACAATGCCAATAGAGTCAAGATAACACACAACTCCTATCAATAAGGAATCCTTATGCGTGTGCTCTTGATCCTGCTTTGCTTTGTGGCCGCCATGCCCATGAGCCAGCTTTATGCGCAGCCTTTAAGCTGCCCCGCCCAACCCATCCAAAACCCATGTAATAGTCAGGATATCGATCAGTCCGGCTCTACAGATAGTTTACTCCCTCGCAACGCTCTGAATCCCATCGATTTATATAGCGGTAACAAATACCTACGCGAGGTGGATCTGGCCCCACATCCGCACGCCCCCGAGCTAGAAATCGTACGCCATTACAACGCCATGGATACGCGTTATGGGCTTTTTGGCGGCGCTTGGAACCTGTCTTATGATGCACGTTTAATTATTAGCCCAACAGGAGTGCAACTACACCAAGCCAACGGCACCCTAAAACCCTTAGGGCCAGAGCAAGGTAACCTGGTATCCAACCCAGATCATTTTATTTGGTTTTTTCGTAATGGTGATGCCTGGCACTTTAATCAAGATGGCTGGCTTATCCAGTTGCAACGTCACAACCAAGCCCCCTTGTACATAGATCGTCATAGCCAAGAAGACTTAAAAAACCGTGTTAAGCGTATTCACCAAAAGCACCTTGTGCTGGAATTACACTACCTGTCGTTCTCGGGACACCCGCCTTTGCTTAGCCATATCAGCAGTGCACAAGGCACTTTTTATTATCATTACACGGCACTAGAGGGTTCTGCGCTACAACAACTACAACGCGTGACCTACCCCGATCAACGTCAACTGTATTACCACTACGAAACGGCATTACAAGCCGGCAACATCTGGGCCCTAACCGGAAAAAGCATACAACAATCCCCTCAATCCACACCACGACGGGTGCGCAGTTGGGCTTATGATCTTCAAGGTAGAGCGATTTTTGTGATGGCAGAGTCGCAGCAATGGGTACGGCTTTATTACCCCGATGCGGAGCACCCTTTGCAAACGCGTTTACAAAGCCCAGCCGGTCTGACCCAGGTGCAGTTTAGCGCTAGCACCCCACGCGTTATCCAATCGGTACGGGGAGCCACTTGTTGGGCTTGCCCTCCGCCGTTTACCCGCCATGCTGATCGCATCGAGTTTGAGCATTTCACCGTATACCACGACGCACAACAACGCATTCGCGCTATTCACGGGCAGTTTGAGGGTTGGCCTGATCTGAAGCTGGACTACAACGCTAAAGGGCAACTTGTACGCTGGCAAACCGCTCAGCTCCAGCCCACTCGGTTGTTTTATCACCCTAACGGTCTGGCTTTACGTATGGAGCATGCCAACGGTGATCGACAACAGCTGCGCTACAACGCCCAACAGCAAGTTGCCGCTATCGATTACCACAATGCCCACCAACAGCTCAGCACACAATTGTGGCGCCCCAGTCCACAACATCTGCATATTTCCCACCCCACCGAAGATGAGCAGCTGATGTTCAATCCAGCAGGAGCCTTGCTACAACGTGACGTACAAAGACGCTTAGCCACCCCTAATGGATCGATAAAGTGGCATTATCAAGAGCGTTTTCATTACAACGCAGACCAGTATTTAGTACGTCACGACCTGCCCGAAGGCGGTTTTTTGCACTATATCTGGCAAAAACAACAGCTGATCGCCATCGAATGGGAGAACCGCCAAGGTCAGCGGCAGCGCGTCATAGAACGAGGCCCTGATCTGGATCGCTACGGCAATGGCTTGGTTCAAGAGCGCGCATTTAGCCCGACGCAGGTGGTGCAGCGACTCCGCTCTGCTAAGCAAACCTGGTGGCAGCAAAACCTCAGCAAACAAGCTGGGCTCATTGTTTCTGCCCACCAAAGCTACCCGCTGCTTAATCACCCGACGTCCTCGCACCACTATTACTACAACGCTAAACGACAACTAATTATTGACCAAGCCACCAACCAAAACGCCCTATTTTATGCCTGGAAAAACACAGGTGAATTGGCCGCACAAAATCATCTGTCCACCCCAACCTTGCAGCGAGATGCCTCGGGTTTGATACGGCACTGGTCAAAAAACCAGGAAGACTACATGCTGCAATATAATGCTCTACGCAGACTAGATGTAGTATATAAAGCAGGAAAAGCTGTGCAAAAAAACAGTCATAACGCCTACGGTTTTAGGATTTATGCACAACATTATCCACAGGGTAAACAACTATTTTTTCTTTACCATAACAAAAAAATTGTCGCGGAATATCAGGCCGACATCACGGCCAAACTCCCTGTTTATGCGGCTCAGCCAGTCAGTCGACGCTATATCTACTTTCAAAACCAGCCCGTAGGCCTTATTGATTATCATTTAGACCCACAGGGGAAGCTGCTAGTTATGCACAGCGACCACTTAGGGGCCGTCCATATTATTAGCGATGCCCAACAACAATTGCGCTGGGCCGCGTCTTATGATGCTTTTGGCGCTGCCACTAAGATTGCCGGTGATTTAGAATTCCATTTACGCCGCGAGGGCCAATACTATGATCTGGCCACCGGTTGGCACGACAACCTACTACGTACCTATGTGCCAGACCAAGGTCATTACCTAGAGCCCGATCCGCTAGGCCCCAGCCCCGCCACACAATTGTTTGGTTATACCCAACAGCAACCGCTGAACCACACCGACCCCTGGGGGCTACTGCTGTTTGCTTTTGATGGCACCCGTTACGATCAAAGCAGCGGTGGAGTGATTTCCATCTTGCACCAAGCCGCGCAAGACCCCAGTTTTTATGTGGCCGGCCCAGGCAACCCTGAAAACGTCGATTTAGATGCGGCCTTTGCTTATACCGCTAATCAAATTGTGCAGCAGCAGTGGAACAACTTAATCAACTACTTAAAAACCGCACAAGAGCACAGCCCCTCCGCCGTCACTCCCATAGATATTATTGGCTTTTCTCGTGGTTCTGCGCTGGCTTTACACTTTTCTAATCAAGTGACCTCGCACACGCAGAATGGTCTCTTTAGTTATACCGACAACTATGGCGAACAAATCAAAGCCTGCATACAACCTCGGTTTATAGGCTTACTCGATAATGTGGCACAAATGGGCGTAGCGGGGGCGAACAACCATCTCTATAACTTTAGTGTGGCTCCAGCGTGGCAGTGGGTGGTACACGGTGTCGCCATGCACGAACACCGCTACCTCTTTCCGCTTTACTCCATTGGGGACAATGCCAACAGCATAGAGGCCGGTTTTATAGGGGCTCATGGCGACTTGGGTGGTGGCTACCCACAAGACCCCGAATCAGAGGCCAAACCCTTAAGCGATATCGCTTTAGAATGGATCTTATGGAATGCTCGCGCCCAAGGGCTCAACTTTAGAGACCCCCAGCTCAAATCGGGCAGCTATGCCTATATGCATGACGAAAACACCAGCTTTAATACCGATCGTCGTGTGCAAAACTACCCGCTCCCTTTTTCCCTAGAACACCAGCTACGTCAGGCCCAAGCCTTGCATCCTGTGTATGGCCAATCCGCCCGCAGAGAAGTCCGCGCTTTTATTAACACCAAGCTCAACGCCGCAGAACAAAAACATAACCGATCAGCCAAAGTGGATTTGGAGGCGTACTACCTCTGGCTGGACCAAACCCTACACTGGCGGCCCGATTAACGGTATTATGTAAGCCTAATCATTTAGGCTGGAGCTAGGTTTTAGAACATTATGCTCGCCTTTTCTTGCACCTTTTCTTGACAAAATCTTATGCTTGCTCAGCAACAACAACAGCTCAGCGCCTTAATTCAGGCTGCTACCCAATCCATCGTGCCAGAAGCCAATCCAACCATTGTCTTAGAGCGCCCAAAAGTAGCCGCTCATGGCGATGTCGCCACTAACGCGGCCATGCAGTTGGCTCGTCCTGCCAAACGTAATCCTCGCGAACTTGCCCAAGGCATCGTAGATTTCATTTTGGCAGATGAGCAGGCCAAATCATTGATTGAGTCCGCTGAAATTGCTGGACCAGGCTTTATTAACTTCCGCCTTACCCATGCCGCACACCAAGCGGTGCTCAGCCATGTTTTTGCCGAGGGCGCCACTTTTGGTGACCAAAGCGATAACGGCGACAAGCTCATGGTCGAGTTCGTTTCCGCTAACCCTACCGGCCCCTTGCACGTGGGTCATGCACGCCAAGCCGCCTTGGGTGATGCGTTGTGTCGTTTGTTCGACAGCCAAGGCTTTAGCGTGAGCCGCGAGTTCTACTATAACGACGCCGGTAATCAAATTGATAACTTGGCCATCAGCGTACAAGCCCGTGCTAAAGGCATTGAACCCGACAGCGCCGACTTTCCTGCCGACGGCTACAAGGGCGATTACATTATGGAAATCGCCAAAGCCTTTATGGCCAAAAACACCGTTTCTGCTGCCGATGGCGAGCCCGTCACCGCGACCGGAGACCTAGATAGCCTCGAAGACATTCGTCGCTTTGCCGTCACCTACCTGCGCAACGAACAAGACTTAGACCTCAAGGCCTTTAACTTAGTCTTTGATAATTACTACCTCGAAAGCTCTCTGTACACCGATGGTCGTGTGGACAAGGTGGTTCAGGCCCTAACCGATGCCGGTCATACCTACGAATCCGAAGGCGCCTTGTGGCTACGTACCACCGAACTGAATACCGGTGATGACAAAGACCGTGTGATGCGCAAACGCGAAGGCGGTTACACCTATTTTGTGCCTGATGTGGCCTACCACGTTTCTAAATGGGAGCGCGGCTTCACTCACGCCATTAACATTCAGGGCACCGACCACCACGGCACCATTGCACGAGTGCGCGCCGGTCTACAAGGTCTTAACATCGGCATTCCTGCCGACTACCCCGCCTACGTACTACACAGCATGGTCAAAGTCATGCGTGGTGGCGAAGAGGTCAAAATCTCCAAACGCGCGGGCAGCTACGTGACCTTGCGTGACTTAGTCGAATGGGTTGGTTTAGATGCAGTACGCTTTTTCCTCGTTCAGCGTCGCGCTGACTCGGATTTTGTGTTTGATATCGACTTGGCCTTATCCAAAAGCGAAGACAACCCAGTTTATTACATTCAGTACGCCCATGCGCGCGCTCACTCAGTGCTACGCCAAGTAGGCCTAGACGCTGACACCTTAGCTACCGCTGACTTTGGCTTATTAACCGCTCCGTCTGAACTCAAAATGTTACAACGTCTGGCCGAATACCCCGCTATGCTAAGCCAAGCAGCCAAAGATCTAGCACCTCATCAGGTTGCCTTCTGGCTACGTGACTGCGCCGCAGACTTCCACACGTGGTACAACAGCGAGCGCGTGCTGGTAGACGATGCTGCGCTGAAAGCCGCCCGTGCCGCCTTGGCAGCCGCCACCGCACAGGTTATTGCCAACGGTTTAAACAAGCTGGGCGTTAGCGCTCCAGAAAAAATGTAATCTTTTTTTATCCTGTTATGGCCACCCGTCGAAAAACCTCAGCTAAAACCAGTACCGGCATGTTTTCCGGTCTTATTGTTGGTCTAGTCATCGGACTTGCCGTCGCGGTGGCCGTGGCGCTTTATATCACCAAAGCGCCTATGCCTTTTATGGACAAGGCGTCACGCCAGGCTGAAAGCATCTTGCTGCCTGATTTGCGTCACGCCCCAGATCCAAACATAGGGCTTTATGGAAAATCCTCCGAAGCCCCCGTTTTTTCAGGCAAAGAGGCACAAATAGCCCAAGAACTCGGTTCAATCGCACCAACACCGACTAGCCCCTCCACGCCTCCAGCCACGAACCAGGCCACCGACACGCTGGGTACTTTAATCGCTCAGTTGCCTAACCCGAACGCAGCCCCTGCGCCCACTGAAACCGCACCAGCTGCGGCTAAGCCAAGCGCCACGACCACTAAGCCTGCTGCTGTCAGCAATCAGGCAACCAAGGTCGCAGCGACCCCAAGTACCTATTATTTACAGGCCGGAGCCTTCCGCTCCGCTACCGATGCCGAAGCCGTACGGGCCCGTATCCTACTTTTAGGCTTAGACGCGAATGTGCAATCCGGTCCCTATGATGGAGGCACCATCAATCGCGTACGCGTCGGTCCGTTTAAGGGGTTGGATGAAATGAATCGCGCCCGATCTGTCTTAGGCAAAGAAAAAATTGAAACTTCTGTGGTACGTCCCTAGTCATACCACTATTTACCGGAGACACAGGAACCCTTTATGTCGTATTTACACGTGTTTACTCGTTTAGCCGCCACTGCAACCTTAGCCGCTGGTGTTCTACTTAGCCCCATGGCTCAGGCCCAAGAGCTGGCCCCTAACTCCTATGTGGCTTTGGGTCAGACCCTGCCTGCTGATAGCGTAGGCAAAACCGAAGTGCTCGAGTTTTTTTCTTACAGCTGCCCACATTGTGCCGTGATGGAACCACTCGTTGCCAAATGGTCCGAAGGTTTCGATGACAACGTGATCTTAAAACGTGTTCCCGTTGCCTTTAATGCAGGCATGGCTGACTTACAGCGCGCGTATTTTGTGCTTGAGGCCTTAAATCGCTTGGACCTACACCCCAAACTCTTTAATGCCATCCACCAAGAAAAACGCGCTTTGTTTGATAAGAAATCCATTCGTAAATGGGCAGCAGAACATGACATCGCTGAAAGCGATTTTGATAATGCGTTTGACTCCTTTGGCACTCAAACCAAAGCCAATCGTGCTAACGATCTGATTCGCCTCTATCAAATTCAAGGCACTCCTAGCCTAGCTATTGGCGGTAAATACGTTACCTCTCCCGCCTTGACAAATGGCTACGAGGAAACCGTCAACGTGGCTGATGCCTTGCTCAAACAGGTCGCTAAATAAGTCGAAAATGGCTTAAAACAGCACTAGCTAAAACAAAACACCGCATCACGATACGGTTAAAGCAGTTGGTACTACCAACTCATCCCTAACCGTTTCATCGTGATGCGGTGTTTTTTATGCGGCTTTAGCGGCGATCTAAAGACCTCAGGCTGCCGCAAACAAAGGCGATTAGGCCGAAGCAGCCAACGCCTGATTCAGATCGGCAATCAAGTCCTCGGCATTCTCTAAACCAATATGCAGACGAATCAAGACCGCTTCATCATTCGCCCAGTAAGAGTGCGAGGCGATACTATTAGGATCCACCAGCTGCACGAGACTTTCGAAGCCACCCCATGAGAACCCGATACCAAACAAGGTCAATGCATCCACAAAGCGGCGTGCTCGTGCCGCGTCCACATTTAGGCTAAAGGCCAACATACCATTAGAGCCTGTGGCATCTCGTTGCCAGAGCGCATGGTATTTATCCCCTTTCCAAGCCGGATGATAAATGGTTTTGACCTCTGCCCACTGTGATAGCGCCTCGCACACCTGCAGCGCATTAGCGGCCGTTTCACGCATACGCAACGGCATAGTACGTACACCACGTAAGGCTAGCCACGCATCATCAGCACTGACAGAAAACCCCAACGCATAGTTACAAGCATCGATTTGCTCTGCTGTTTTTTTGTCTTTGGCTATCACCGCCCCCAACATCAAATCAGAGTGACCGCCCACGTATTTGGTACCGGCAACCACCGACACATCCGCCCCCAAGGATAAAGGCTGATAAATCAGACCTGAACCCCAGGTGTTATCGGTAATCAACAGCAAGTCATGAGCTTTGGCAAAATCGGCCAAGGCTGGCATATCCAGCATCTGCATTAACAACGAACCTGGGGACTCCACATACAACACCTTTGTGTTGGGCTGCAATGCTGCCTTAAATGCCTCTACGTTAGGCGCACAGTAAGTGGTTTGGATGCCCATGCGTTGCAACACGTTACGATCTAAGGTGCGAACCGGTCCATACGAACAATCAGCCGCCAAAATATGATCACCTTGGCTCACAAAACTCATTATCCCTAGCGTGATCGCCGCCATCCCTGAAGGCACTAAGAAGGCGCGCTCTCCGGCCTCTAGCTCGCAAAACACATCTTCTAAGGCACGGTGCGTGTCCATGCCCGCACGCCCATAAATCACGCTACGCCCACCGCTATTACGATCTTTGGTGGCTTGGTCCAAATAGTCGAGTGATTTAAACCGCACCGTACTGGTTCGCATCGAAGGCAAAGCCACGGGGGCGGCCCCTGTGCGCTCATCAAAATCGGCCTGTCCTGCGTGCTGTAAAAATGTGTGTAAGTGCTGTTTTTTACTCATTGCCCACCCTTAACTGCATAAAATTGATAAATACCTTGGTCGTTAACACGTCGTTCGACTTGTTTTTGGAAATACAACGCGTGCAAATGCGCGATCGCCTCGCCCATCGCAAATGTAAGCTGATGCATGTCTAGCTCTCGCTTAAATAGTACGGGGATTAGTTGGGCAGCGCTACAACCGCCCTCTGCCCTACATGCCTCGAGCGTTTCCGCTAAGCGATCTTTGTGATGCGTCTGCAGCTCGGCAATACGCTCATGCAAGCCCACAAAAGGTCGGCCATGGGATGGCAGCACCAGCGTTTCAGAGGGGAGCTCCAAGTAACGCGTGAGTGACTGCAAATACAAACGCAGCGGGTCGGCCTCTGGTTCATAATCAAATACGCTCACATTGGTAGAGATTCTAGGTAAAACCATATCCCCCGAAATCAACACATCTTGATCAGCACAATACAAGGCCATATGCTCCGGTGCGTGACCATAGCCCACAATGGTCTTCCAGCTTTTACCGCCAATCACCAGCTCATCACCGTCCATAAGACGACGGTAATTGCTAGGAGGCGGCGTCACCAAGTCCGCATAATACGAGCCCCGCTGTAGAACTTGCTGTTGGGCGACCTCGTCTACCAAGCCATGACGCGCAAAGTGAGCTGCCGCTGCTGCGCCCCCAGAGCCACCTAACTGCTCATTACTGCGTGCAGGACTAGTCCACAAGCAGGCAAAAAGATAGTCGCTCAGGCTCATGTACAAAGGCACCTGCCACCGCTCACACAACCAGCCTGCCAATCCCACATGGTCGGGATGCATATGCGTCACCACCACGCGTAATACCGGCAGCCCCTTTAACTGCTGAGCAAACACTTGTTCCCACAGCGCTTTTACTGGCTCTTTAGCAATACCCGTATCGATCAGGGTCCAACCTTTTTGTCCATTTAGCTCATCTTCAAGCACCCACAAATTAATATGGTCCAAGGCAAAAGGCAAAGGCATACGTAACCAATACACCCCTGCTGCCACCTCCTTGAGCTGCGCTGGCAAAGGTTGCTCTTTTTCTAACGGGTAAATTAACTTTTCTTTCACACTCATCTCCGTGTTCTCCCTGCTTGTATGATGGCCTTTGTCGTGGTAGTTTACGTTAACGTCAACTTATTTTATGTATTATGAATAAAAAAACGTGGTCCATCTCGGATCTATCTAAAGAGTTCGATATTACACCACGCACGCTGCGTTACTACGAGGATCACGGCATCCTCAGCCCCGAGCGAGTCGGCCTACAACGCTTGTATCATCCACGTGATAGAACTCGACTTAAGCTTGCCCTACGCGGCAAGCGCATGGGCTTCACTTTGTCGGACATCCGGCGTTTGATTGACATGTATGATGGTCCAGGTAGCACGCAATCCCAGCTATTGCTCTATCAAAATGTGCTCAACCACTACAGAGAAAAGCTCGAAATACAACTCAGCGATCTACAACAAACCTTAGCAGAAATCGAAGTACAGCAGCAGCACTGCACCCAGCTGCTAGCGCAAAAAAACACAGAGTAGTAATAATTACCCGTCATGATCAGGCTTGCCTGATTTATAAAATTAAGCAGCACTTTTGGTTGGAGACGACTTATGAATCTGCCCGGACTACACTTTGAACTCAGCGAAGAGCTTGGCATGCTACGCGACACCGTACGTCATTTTGCTGAACAAGAAATTGCCCCCTTAGCCCAACAAGTGGATCACACAGACCAGTTCCCTATGGAATTATGGAAAAAATTCGGTGATTTAGGTGTGTTAGGTTTAACCGTCTCAGAGGAATACGGTGGTGCCGATATGGGCTATCTGGCTCATATGATCGCGATGGAGGAAATCTCTCGCGCTAGCGCCTCGGTCGGACTGTCTTATGGGGCCCACTCCAACCTTTGCGTGAACCAACTCTTTCGCAACGGTACTGCTGAGCAAAAAGCCAAATACCTGCCTGGTCTTATTGATGGCACCCAAGTCGGCGCCCTAGCCATGAGTGAAACCGGCGCTGGCTCAGACGTAGTCAGTATGCGTTTGCGCGCCGAGGACAAAGGGGACCACTATCTGCTCAATGGCCATAAAATGTGGATTACCAACGGTCCTGATGCCGACACACTGATTGTGTATGCCAAAACAGACCCAGAGGCCCACCAACGTGGCATCACCGCCTTTATCGTAGAAAAAGGCTTCGAGGGCTTTTCCATTGCTCAAAAGCTCGACAAACTCGGTATGCGTGGTAGTCACACCGGTGAACTCGTATTTACCGACTGTCGCGTTCCCAAAGAAAACGTACTGGGCGAAGTCAACGGCGGTGTAAAAGTGCTGATGAGTGGTCTGGACTACGAGCGCGCGGTGCTCGCTGGCGGCCCCTTAGGCATTATGCAGGCGGTGATGGATGTGGTTATGCCCTACATTCACGAACGCAAACAGTTTGGGCAGGCTATTGGCGAGTTCCAGCTGATCCAAGCCAAAGTCGCTGACCTCTATACCACCCACCAAGCCAGCCGTGCGCTTTGTTATAGCGTAGGCAAACACTTGGACGCGTTGGGGGACAGCCACTCCAGAACCGTTCGCAAAGACTGCGCGGCCGCTATTTTATTTAGTGCAGAAAAAGCCACTTGGATGGCAGGTGAGGCCATCCAAATCTTAGGTGGTAACGGCTATATCAATGAATTCCCGACTGGACGCCTCTGGCGCGATGCCAAACTCTATGAGATTGGCGCTGGCACCAGCGAAATCCGTCGCATGCTCATTGGCCGAGAGCTCTTTAACGAAACAGCCTAATGCTATAGACGGATATGAAAAACGCCATGCCTTTTGCCTCTGATCATGCCATTATCGAACCAGCACTTCGGCCTGCTCCCAGTGCCGAGCAGGTGGCTCAGATGATTTTACAAGGCTTTGATCGTCACTACGCGCTCTTTAGATACAGCGCCCAACGCGCCAAAGTCCTCTTCGAATCAGCCAACTGGCATGGTATTCAACAGCTTTCTAGGGAGCGTATCGAGTATTACGATATGCGGGTCCGTGAATGCGCGGCACTTTTAATTCCTTTACTTAAAAGCTCAACGCAACCGCTTGATAACGATCATTTAGCACTAAGCCCCGAGCAACAGCAGTTTTGGCAACAGGTTAAAACTAAATTTGCGCACAACCTAGCAGGCCATAAGCAACCGGAGTGCGCAGAGACCTTTTTTAACTCGGTGTCTTGCCGCGTTTTGGACCGGACGTACTACAACAATGACTTTCTGTTTGTACGTCCAGCCATCGCCACCGGCTATATTGATAGTTCTCGCCCCTCTTACCGCTCTTACTACCCCCTAGAGCAGGGCTTAATCCCTAGCCTAACCGCGATGATTCGTGACTTTGGCTTAGCCAGTCCCTTTATGGATTTGCCAGCGGATGTAAGACGCTTGGCCCGTCGTGCTGTCCATACTTTGCGCCAACGTTTACCGATAGATCCTGGATTGCGCCTGGGGCCTGACTGCCAAATACAGGTACTCAACACGCTGTTTTTCCGTAACAAAGGGGCTTATATTGTTGGGCGACTCATCAATCACACCAGCACTCATCCCTTTGCGATTGCCTTGGTTCACACCCCCAGCCATCACATAGAAATAGACGCTTTATTAGACAGTGCGGATGACATCAGTACGCTCTTTAGCTTTACCCGCGCCTATTTTATGGTGGACATGGAGGTTCCTTCCGCTTATGTGCACTTTTTGCAGTCCCTATTACCTCGCAAATCTGCCGCCGAGTTTTACAACGCCATCGGCCTACAAAAACAGGGCAAAAATCTCTTTTATCGCGACTTTTTGCACCACTTAGGGCACTCCACCGATGATTTCCAGCTAGCGCCGGGGATTAAGGGAATGGTGATGACCGTATTCACCCTGCCTTCTTATCCTTATGTTTTTAAAATGATTCGTGACCATATCGCTAAAGATGGCATGGATCACGCCACAGTCAAAAGTCGCTACCTGCTGGTAAAAAAGCACGACAGAGCTGGCCGTATGGCGGACACATGGGAATACTCACAGGTTGCTCTTCCCAAGCGTCGCTTTGCCCCATCGCTCTTAGAAGAATTACGCAAAGAGGTACCAAGCCTCATCGAAGAAACCGGTGACTTAATTGTATTGCGTCATGTTTATATCGAACGACGCATGTTACCGCTTAATATATACCTAAGCCGAGCCTCTGAATCTGCTCTGGAACTCGCCATTAAGCAATACGGCGATGCCATCCGTGAACTCGCTGCTAACAACATTTTCCCAGGCGATATGTTATATAAAAACTTTGGTCTAACCCGTTTGGGCCGCTTGGTTTTTTATGACTATGATGAAATTCAAGCCATGACGGAAATGAACTTTAGAACCATTCCTCCGGCCCCTAACGAAGAGGCCGAAATGGCCAGTGAGCCTTGGTATCCCATAGGCCCTAATGATGTATTTCCAGAGGAGTTCCGCTGGTTTTTACTTGGTGATGCGCGTATTCGTCAGGCTTTCATGAAACACCATGCTGACCTATTAAGCGCACAATGGTGGTCCGACTGCCGCGAACGCGTGGCGCAGGGCCGTCTCGAAAATATTTATCCTTACGATTTATCGAAACGCTTACCTGACAATCAGGTAAGCGCCCCTACTACGAATTAGGAGTCAAACTATGTCAGATCCCGTCGTAATTGTATCTGCTGTCCGCACCCCAATGGGCGCCATGACTGGCAGCCTGTCCTCTTTGGCAGCACACGAACTGGGTTCCGTTGCGATTAAGGCCGCTCTAGAACGCGCTGGCGTTAGCCCCGATCAGGTGGACGAGGTCCTTATGGGTAACGTACTACAAGCCGGTCAGGGTCAAGCCCCTGCGCGTCAGGCTGCGCTAGGTGCCGGATTACCTAATGGCGCTCCTTGTACTACGGTACACAAAGTCTGTGGTTCTGGCATGAAAGCCGCCATGCTTGGTCACGATATGCTCAAAGCTGGTAGCGCCAACATTGTGGTAGCAGGCGGCCAAGAAAGCATGTCTAACGCACCTTACCTACTTCTCAAAGGTCGTACCGGCTATCGCTATGGTCACGACAAAGTCTACGATCACATGGCACTAGACGGCCTAGAGGATGCCTACGAAGGTATCGCTATGGGTGTGTTGGCAGAGCGCTGTGCAGAAAAATACGCTTTCACTCGCGAAGAGCAAGATAACTACGCGCTTGAATCCTTGCGTCGTGCTCGCGCTGCAACAGAAGACGGCAGCTTCAAAGCCGAGATCGCTCCTGTCACCATCAAAGGACGTAAAGGCGACACCGTTATCGATACCGACGAAGCGCCTACACGTGCAATGCCAGACAAAATCCCTGGCTTACGCCCTGCGTTCAAAAAAGACGGTACCATCACTGCCGCTAACGCCTCCTCCATCTCGGACGGTGCTGCAGCAATGGTGCTCATGCGCGAATCCACCGCCAAAGAAATGGGCCTAAAGCCTTTAGCTAAGATCGTGGGTCACTCTCAGCACGCTCACGAGCCAGAGTGGTTCACAACCGCTCCTGTAGGGGCCATGCAAAAGCTACTCGACAAAGCAGGCTGGAAAATCGAAGACGTAGACCTGTTCGAAATTAACGAGGCATTTGCTCTGGTCACCATGGCGGCCATGAAAGACCTCAACCTCTCTCATGACAAAGTCAACGTTTACGGTGGTGCCACCGCCCTAGGTCACCCCATTGGCGCTTCTGGCGCTCGTATTGTGACCACCCTACTCAACGCACTACAACAAAAAGGCGGCAAACGCGGTATAGCCTCCCTATGTATTGGCGGCGGCGAAGGGGTCGCGATGGCTATTGAACTAATGGACTAATTCTTTAGCGACAATCTGTGTCGGAGACCCGGCAAGTCGTACGGCTTGCCGGCCAAAAATATAACTAAATTAGGTGGCAGCACAGACATGAGTATTATCCAAAGTAAAATTCAACCTCGCTCGGCCGGCTTTCTGGAAAACGAAGCCTCCATGCAGGAACAAATCAAAGACCTACGACAGCTACGCAGTCAAATCGCCAAAGGCGGCAGTGACGCAGCCCGTCAAAGGCACTTAGATCGCGGCAAACTTTTACCTCGTGAGCGAGTTGAACGATTACTCGATCCTGGCTCACCTTTTTTAGAGCTCTCTCCTTTAGCCGCCTACAACCTTTACAACAACGATGCGCCAGGCGCGGGCATTATTACGGGGATTGGTCGTATTAATGGCATCGAGTGCATGATTGTCTGTAATGACGCCACTGTTAAAGGGGGTACCTACTACCCCATGACAGTAAAAAAACACGTACGCGCCCAAGAAATTGCCCAGCAAAACCGTTTACCTTGTGTTTACTTAGTCGACTCGGGTGGTGCCAACCTACCTAATCAAGACGAGGTGTTCCCAGATAGAGATCACTTCGGTCGTATTTTCTACAACCAAGCCCAAATGTCATCCTTAGGTATTGCCCAAATTGCGGCGGTCATGGGGTCTTGTACGGCTGGGGGCGCTTATGTGCCCGCCATGAGTGACGAGTCCATCATTGTGCGCAACCAAGGTACGATTTTCTTAGCTGGCCCGCCCTTGGTCAAAGCCGCCACGGGCGAAGAGGTCACTGCAGAAGATCTAGGTGGTGGTGATGTGCACACGCGCTTATCCGGGGTGGCTGACCATCTCGCTGAAAACGATGACCACGCGCTACAGCTCGCACGCCAAGCCGTAGGTAGGCTCACACATCAAAAACACTATCCATGGGCGCTTAAACCCGTAGTTGAGCCCCTGTATGACCCCGAAGAACTCAACGGCATCATCCCCAATGACACGCGCAAACCCTATGATGTGCGCGAGGTGATTGCTCGTTTAGTCGATGGTTCTGAATTCGAAGAATTCAAAGCCCGCTTTGGAACCACTCTAGTCACAGGCTTCGCGCATTTACACGGTATGCCGGTGGGTATCATCGCCAATAACGGTGTACTGTTTTCCGAGGCTGCCCAAAAAGGCACCCACTTCATCGAACTCTGCTGTCAACGCAAAATCCCCTTAATTTTCCTCCAAAACATCAGCGGCTTTATGGTTGGCCGCAAATACGAAAACGAAGGGATTGCCCGTCACGGTGCCAAAATGGTGACCGCTGTCTCTACCGCCTCGGTGCCTAAACTCACCGTCATCATCGGCGGCTCCTTTGGTGCAGGTAACTACGGTATGTGTGGTCGCGCATTTAACCCGCGTATGTTGTTTATGTGGCCCAACGCGCGCATCTCTGTAATGGGGGGCGAACAGGCCGCCAGCGTACTTGCCACAGTACGCAGAGATAACCTAGAAAAAGCCGGTCAGTCCTGGTCCGCAGAGGACGAGGACAACTTCAAAGCTCCCATCCGTGATCAATACGAACACGAAGGTCATCCTTACTATGCCTCAGCCCGTTTATGGGACGACGGGGTCATTGAGCCCGCCGAAACTCGGCGCGTGTTAGCTCTAGCCCTATCCGCCACCTTAAACGCCCCCATCGAAGACACGCGCTTCGGTGTGTTCCGCATGTAACCGGGAGCCCATTATGTTCCATACTGTACTTATTGCTAACCGAGGCGAAATCGCCTGCCGCATCGCCGCCTCATGTCAACGCATGGGTATTCGCACTGTGATGGTGTATTCCAGTGCAGACGCCCAAGCGCTACACGTCAAAGCCGGGGATGAGGCCGTTTGGGTCGGCGAGGCCGAACCCCAAAAAAGCTATTTAAATATCGACGCCATCATTGCTGCCGCAAAGCGTACCGGCGCCCAAGCCATCCACCCTGGATACGGGTTTTTAGCTGAAAATGCAGAGTTTGCTAAAGCCTGTGCTGATAACGGCATCACTTTTATTGGCCCACCCGCGTCCTCCATCACCGCCATGGGTAATAAATCTGCCGCTAAGCAACTCATGGAAAAGGCCAATGTGCCATTGGTACCCGGCTACCATGGTGACAACCAAGACGCGGATTTTCTACATCAACAAGCCGATGCCATGGGCTACCCCGTGCTGATTAAAGCCAGCGCAGGAGGTGGTGGTAAAGGCATGCGCATTGTGGAGTCCAGCAAACAATTCCCTGAGGCGCTTTCTTCGTGTAAACGTGAAGCCAAAAGCAGCTTTAGTGACGATCACGTCCTCCTCGAGCGTTACCTACAAAAACCGCGCCATATTGAAATCCAAGTGTTTGCCGATACACATGGCAACGCCGTGCACCTGTTTGAGCGCGATTGCTCTGTACAACGTCGCCATCAAAAAGTCATCGAGGAAGCTCCGGCTCCCGGTATGACAGAATCACAGCGCCACGCCATGGGTGAGGCCGCCGTGGCAGCCGCCCAAGCCGTTAACTACGTCGGCGCCGGCACCGTGGAGTTTATCTGCGAAGGCGATGATTTCTTTTTCATGGAAATGAACACGCGTCTGCAGGTAGAGCATCCCGTTACTGAGCAAATCACCGGTTTTGATCTGGTCGAATGGCAGCTACGCGTGGCCTCAGGCCAGCCGCTACCCGCCAAGCAAGAAGACCTCCGCATCAACGGCCATGCCTTTGAAGCCCGCATTTATGCTGAAAACCCAGACAACCAGTTTCTGCCCTCTATCGGCAAAATTGAGCAACTGATCTTTCCTGAGCACGTCAGCTTTAGCCTAAGCCCCATCCGCGTCGACAGCGGTATTCGTCAGGGCGATAGCATCAGCCCCTTTTACGACCCGATGATTGCCAAACTCATCGTACATGGGGTGGATCGTGAAGACGCTCTGCGTAAAATGCAGTCAGCTCTAGAGCAAAGCTACATTGCAGGGCTACATACCAACCTGCGCTTTTTGCATCGTTTAGCCAGCGACGAGGCCTTTATGGCGGGCGATGTGGATACAGGTTTTATTGAGCGTCGTTACGACCAACTCTTCCCCGCCCCCAAAACCGCCACCACCTTAGACCTGGCCGTTGCTCTAGCCGCCCAGCTTTACCACCAAGGGATGGCATCCAACCAAACCACAACGACTACCGTTGACCCGTGGGATCAGCTTGATTACTGGCGTGGTAATGCCTTGCTAGCCCGTCCTTTTGTGTTTGATCAGGGTGATCAAAGCCATACCGTGCATTTGCGTCACGAAAACCAACAGTGGCAGCTGCAACATGCAGACACCACATCGGCTTTTGATTGGACGGTGTCTGAGCAAAACAACGGTAGCTTATCGGTGCGTGTTCGTCTCGATGACCAGCAATTACACGCTGTCGTGTATGGAAACTCACCACACTTTGAGATCCGCTATCCCAATACGCAACAGCACATCTCCTATGTGGATCCTTTGGCGATTGATCCCTTGCAAGAAGAGCAAAACGGGGGCGGCTTAACCGCACCGATGCCTGGCAAGGTGCTCTCTATCGCCGTCGAGGCCGGCGCTGAGGTAGAGGCTGGTCAATTATTGTTGGTGCTGGAAGCCATGAAAATGGAGCACTCCATCACGGCTCCCCACGCCGGTACCGTTACCGAAGTCTTCTTTGCGGCAGGGGATCAAGTCACCGAAGGAGCCGCTTTGCTCGCCATCGAAAGTAAAGAGAACTAAATTTGCGCCACGGCCTTTTTCAGCGTAAAGTCTACTTAAAACCGTGTAGGCTTTACGTTGGCCGCACACATTTTTGATGGTAATACATACATGTTCGATATATTGGTTTACTTGTTTGAAACCTACTACAACCCACAGGCTTGCCCTAAAGCGGAGGTATTAGCTCACAAACTCGCCGCCATTGGTTTTGAAGATGACGAAATCGACGAAGCCCTCAGCTGGCTACACGGACTCAGCGAGTCCGCCGCCATGCACCAACCCCTAAACACTCAATTCCACCCAGATAGCCTACGCGTCTTTACCGACCATGAATTACAAACCTTAGGCCACGAAGCCATTGGTTTTATTCGCTTTTTGGAAAACTCGGACGTATTGCCTCCCGCCCTGCGCGAGGTGTTAATTGAACGCGCCCAAGCCATCGATGAGTCCCCCGTTCCATTAAGCAAAATCAAAATCGTAGCTTTGATGGTGTTATGGAACCACGAAGCGGAAATTGATCATTTAATTTTCGAGGAACTCTTAACCAACGACGAAGATCGTTTGTGCCAATAATCACTGATTGTGTGGCACGATCTCTGCAGGCGCAGCCATTGGCTGCGCTTTTTCATTTAATAACCTAAACAACAAAGCCTGCCCTTTAGCGTTCGTTTTGAATTCGCCATATTTCGCTTGCTCAAAATAACTGGCCTGCCCCTCTGGAAAAAACCACGCATCTACCCCATTGGGAAGCCAACGCTGTTGTTTGTATTGCAAACGCAATACCGCTGTATCCGATAAATCGGCAGCAACAAGGCTTTCAACTCGGCGCCACTGATCTGGTTGATCCCCTCTAATCAAAACATGCCCGCTACGCGGGTCCTGCAGCGCCACAAGCTCCGACTGCACCTCAGCCCCGACAGAGAGGTGGGCGAGCAACACAGGCGCTCTGAGCGTCTCTGGATCGATTAACTGAGGGGCCAGATCCCGCACTTGTTGTCCTACAGCAAAATCCAGTGCCATAAAATCGCCCTGCATCAACGAACGCGGATCCACCGGCGCTAAGGCCAACACCACAGAGCTTCCTTTAGCTAAGAGGTATTCTTTGCGGGCGATGTCCTGTGTGGTCAATAGCAACACCGCCCCCAAACCCAACCAAACCCAGCGATAAAAGGCAGGGCGTAACGTAGCAACGTCAGAAACGCTTTCTGAATCATCAGCCTGAACGACGACACGCTGTAAAAGCAGCGCACCAGCGGCCAACCATGCGCCCCCAGCGCCCAAAGCCATTGCCTTGTGCACCAGCAACCAATCTAAAGCGTAATAATGCAAACCTAAGGCTGCTGCTAACAAAACCACTGCAGCCCAAAACAGCAGCTTATCCCGTTGAGCATAGGCCCAAACCCAGGCAGCAAGCGCTAAATTTGCAAGAGGTATGGGCATGAGCAAAAACCAACTCAACCCCAGAGCCGCACCACTACACGCCAAGCTAAACACCAAGGAATGCTGCACCCGCAACAAGAAAAAAAGCGTAACAGCGGGCAATAGCGCTGCCGCATGGTTAAGCCAATAAGGGCTGCTTTCAATCACGTCTAGGTCAAGCTCCTGTAGACTCACCAGCCCCACTAACAACATCACCCAAGCCCACCATAAGGGGGAAACCGTCTCTTTGCGTTCAGGGTTGAGCCGCATCCAGCCAGATAAAACAACAAGCCCCAGCAAAAGCCCAGTCACTAAGCCGTCAAACAGCTGAATCAGCCGCTGAAAAAAGTCTTGCTGATGACCTAAGACGACGGCAAAAAACAGCAAGCTGGTCACTCCCGCACTAACAAATCGCGCCAACCACAGCTTGGGACTGAACACATACACGATGATCCCCAACAGCATGAACCACGTCATCAGCCAGGTATTTTCAGGGTTGAAATCTCTAAGACCTATTCCTACTACTAAAACAGTGCTGCTTAATAAGAACAAAGATAGGTCTTGAGAAATGGTGCTGTTTTTATATCGCTGTAAGAACAACGCCGCTGTGATAACCACTAGTACATAAACATGTACAACCAGGTCCGAAGGTCTGCCCATCACCTGCCACCAGACCAGCATAAAAAAGAGCGCGACGATGGCTTGTACACCTAAATAAAACACGCGCAAAAACCAGGGCTCGTTACGGCTAGGTGTCGTCTTAACACGCTGCAACCATGCTCGGCGCAAATCATAAATCAACACCGCTCCGATGGAGGAACCAGCAAAAAACAAGGTGGTTATCGACAGATGGCTTTCACTGAGACTGTATACAACCAGCCCCATCGCCAAGGCATACACCGCCACATAGGCAATCGCACCTGTCAGCACATCTTGTAAACGACGCAAATACCACCAGGCTAAGCCACCCATCAAGGCCAAACACAGCACGTTTCGGAAATAAACCACCCCATCGCTCACATGCATAAACCAGGCCTGCGCCTGCCACCACAGCACAGATCCACTTAAAAACAGCATACAAACGCGCCGCACTACCAGCTGTGGATCCACAAAAGTGGTACGCAATAAATGCGTCAGCCCCAAGGCGATTACATTCACTACAACGGCTGCCCCGCCCGCCCCACTAAAAGAGAAGAACATCAGCACTAATGGACCAGCAGAAGGCACCAGTCCAAAGTACAAGTACAGAGCTATATTTGTTAATGTTAAAACAAGCAGTATGATAAATAAGGAGCGCTGCGCTATCAGCCACGGCAAAAGTAACGCCGCCCAAAGCGCAAATAGCTGCCAGGGATCGGCTCCGGTTTGGTAACTTTGACCTATCAGCGCCAACACGCCGCCCACCGCTATCGCAGCCAGACTCAAGCTTAAGCTTGACAGGCTGTGGGCTCTAGTCCAATCATTAGGCTTATTTTTGCCTTGCCACCATGCCAACAACACAAGTGCTGTTATAGTGGCCTGTAATAAGGCGACCCGGCCTACTTTGGGCCAGCTTAACCAATTTGCAGCAATAGCCATGATCAGCGCACTGCCTAACAGCACCGCAGCGATCAAGATGCTGCTCCGCTGCAAAAACCGTGCCCAATCTGGTATGCCCAGAATGGATTGATTTAACTCTTTTACTTGCATAATGCGATTCTCACCTCGTATGATCTGCGCTATTAACGCGGACTTGCTGTGACGGTACACCCATGACTAAAACTCTAATCATTGCCGAAAAACCTTCTGTAGCACTAGACATCTCTCGTGCCTTGGGGGGCTTTACCCGTGAAGGGGACTATTTTGAAAGCGAACAATTCGTACTAGCAGCCAGCGTTGGCCATCTGCTTAGTCTAGTCGCCCCTAACGACCCCGTACGTGGCAAATGGAGTTTTACGCATTTACCCGTGATTCCACCACAGTTTGAGCTCAATCCCTCTGATAAAAAATCAGCGGAACGCCTAAAACTACTCGTTAAGTTGTTGAAACGCAAAGACGTGTCAGCCGTCATTAATGCATGCGATGCGGGACGTGAGGGTGAGTTAATTTTCCGTTACATCATGCAGTACGCAAAGGTAAACAAACCCATCCAGCGCCTTTGGTTACGCTCCATGACGCGCGAAGCCATCCGCGAGGCATTTGAAAACCTACGCGAGGACGAGGAATTAAAACCCCTAGAGGCCGCTGCACGATCCAGAGCCGAAGCCGACTGGTTGGTTGGCATTAACGGCACCCGTGCCATGACGGCGTTTAACAGCAAAGACGGTGGTTTTTTCAAAACCCCTGTGGGTCGCGTGCAAACCCCAACCCTCGCCATCGTACACGAACGTGAAGAGAGTATTCGCCGTTTTGTGTCCCGTGACTACTGGGAAATCCACGCAGACTTTTCTGCCTCAGCCGGTTCGTATTTAGGACGCTGGTTTGACCCTAATTTCAAAAAAGACGAATCTGACGCAGAAAAACGTGACTCCCGTGTCTGGAGCGCTGAGACCGCTCAGGCCATTGCCGACGCCTGTCGCAACCAATCCGGTATAGTCACCGAGGAATCCAAACCATCCAAACAGCAATCACCTGCGCTCTTTGACTTAACGACGCTACAACGCGAGGCAAACTCACGTTTTGGCTTTTCCGCCAAGACCACCTTATCGCTTGCGCAAACCCTCTACGAGCGCCATAAGGCTCTGACATACCCACGAACCGACTCGCGCTATCTGCCCGAGGACTATTTGCTCACCGTAAAGGACACGATGCAGGCCTTGGCCGAGGCTGACACCCCTGCCTCTGCCTCCGTACAACCCTTTGCCAAACAGGTTTGTGACAACGATTGGGTTAAAGCCAGCCGTCGCGTGTTTGATGACAAAAAGGTCTCTGATCACTTTGCCATCATTCCTACCCTAAAGATTCCTCGTGAGCTTAGCGATGCCGAATTCAAAATCTACGAGTTAGTCACACGCCGCTTTTTGGCCATGTTCTTTCCGGCCGCCGAGTTCCGTCTCACAACACGAATTACTCAGGTGAAAGAGCATCGCTTTAAAACCGAGGGTAAAGTGTTGGTGAACCCAGGCTGGCTCAGCATTTACGGTCGTGAGGCTCAAGGCAATGATGACAACCTGGTCGCCGTCACCGCGAACGAAACCGTACAAGTCGACTCAGTAGAACCAAAAGCCTTAGCCACTAAGCCCCCAGCACGCTTTACAGAAGCCACGCTACTGTCCGCCATGGAAGGCGCCGGAAAGCGGGTGGACGATGACGCACTGCGCGAGGCCATGTCTGAGCGCGGCTTAGGTACCCCTGCTACGCGCGCCTCGATTATCGAAGGTCTGCTCAACGAGAGCTACCTACGCCGCGAGGGCCGCGAGCTCGTTCCTACGGCCAAAGCCAAGCAACTCATGACGTTGCTGTCTGGTTTAGGTGTTAATGAGCTCACCTCGCCGGAACTCACCGGCGAATGGGAACACCGCCTCAAACAAATCGAACAAGGCCAGCTCGACCGCGAAGCCTTCATGGCCAAAATCGAGAGCATGACGGACGCCATCGTGCGTCGCGCCAAAGAATACGAGCGCGACACCGTTCCCGGCGACTACGTAACCCTACAAACCCCCTGCCCAGTGTGTGGCAATGTGGTTAAAGAAAACTACCGCCGCTATGCCTGCACCAGCTGTGACTTTTCCATTGGTAAGCACCCAGGCGGCAAAACGCTGGAAATCCCAGAGGTCGAGGAACTACTGCAAAACCGAACCATTGGCCCACTCACCGGTTTCATCAGCAAAATGGGACGTCCTTTTGCGGCGATTTTACGCATCAATGATGAAAACAAACTGGAGTTCGACTTTGGACAAAACGAAGAAGAGGACAACGAGCCGGTTGATTTCTCTTCTCAAGAGCCGGTTGGGCCTTGCCCCAAGTGCCAATCCAACGTGTTCGAGCACGGTATTCGCTATATATGTGAAAAAGCCGTCGGCCCAGAAAAATCGTGTGACTTCCGCAGTAATAAAGTGATTTTGCAGCAAGAAATCGATCGCGATCAAATGCGAAAACTCTTGGTCGACAGCAAAACCGACCTATTAGAAAACTTCGTTTCTAATCGCACCAACCGTAAGTTCAAGGCGTTCTTAACGCGTGATGCAGCGGGCAAAGTCTCTTTTGAATTTGAGCCGCGTGCCGCTAAGGCTGCTAAAAAAGCAGCGAAAAAAGCCACGACTAAAACGGCAGCTAAAAAGGCGGCAACCAAAGCCGCAGCCAAAAAAACCACCAAAACCGCGGCTAAAAAAGCCGCAAAAAAAGCAGCCAAAAAGGCAGCTAAAAAAGCGGCCGCTAAAACAACCACTGAATAAAGGATTCGAATGAGCAAAAAAACCGGTTTAGGCCCCTGGCACGAAGTACGCCGTTCCGACCTCCACGGTCGTGGCGTCTTTGCCCGCCGCCCTATACCCAAAGGCACATATATATTGGAATACGAAGGCGTACGCATTACCCCTGAGGAGGCCGATGCGCAGGAGCCCACCGACCCCAATGATCCCTATCACACGTTCTTCTTTGCGATTAGCAATGGCATGATCATTGATGGCGGGCAAAACGGGAACGACTCGCGCTTTATCAATCACTCTTGCGATCCCAACTGTGAAGGGCACGAAAGCGACGATGGCGACAAAGTCTTTATTGTGGCCATGCGTGATATTGCACAAGGCGAGGAGCTACTCTATGACTACGCCCTGACCATTGATGACAAGCTCACCAAAACCCTGAAAAAACAATATGCCTGCTGGTGTGGCGCCAAAACATGTCGTGGTACCATGTTAGCCCTGCCTAAGCTCACTAAACAGCAACAAGAACAGGCCAAGTTAAAAAAGTGGATAAAAAAACAAATCCGTAAAGAGATGCGTAAGAAGATGCGCAAGCAAATCCGCAAAGAACTTAAAAAATCATTACGTAATACGTAAAAAAACCAACAAACCAAAGAAAAAGGGCGATTCCATGGAAGAATCGCCCTTTTTTGCTTTTAAACGCTAACCAAGATCTGGCTAGCTATGTCTATGTACCCCGTTACTGAAACGCGGTTTCAATAAAACTACGTAATTTTCTTGAGTGCAGACGCTCAGGAGGCATTTCTCGAACCAGTTCTAAGGCCCGTATGCCTATATGCAAATGCTGACCCACCTGTGTGCTATAGAACGCATTAGCCATGCCTGGCAGTTTAAGCTCGCCATGCAAGGGTTTATCTGACACACAGAGCAAGGTGCCATAGGGCACCCTAAACCTAAACCCATTCGCCGCAATCGTGGCCGACTCCATATCCAAAGCAATCGCTCGTGACTGTGAAAGCCTACGTACAGGTTCCGAGTGATCCCGTAACTCCCAGTTTCTATTATCTATAGAGGCCACCGTGCCGGTACGCATAATGCGTTTTAATTCCCAACCAGATAGCCCTGCCACCTCTGCCACCGCCTGTTCTAAGGCGATCTGGATCTCAGCCAAAGGCGGTACAGGCACCCAGGTAGGCAAATCATCATCTAAGACCTTATCCTGACGCACATAGCCATGCGCTAACACGTAATCGCCCAGTCGCTGCGTAGTTCGTAGCCCCGCGCAATGCCCTAACATCAGCCACGCTGATGGTCGCAATACCGCCACGTGGTCGGTAATGGTTTTCGCATTTGAAGGACCCACCCCGATATTGATCAAGGTAATGCCACTGTGATTATCACGCATCAGATGATAAGACGGCATTTGAGGAAGCCGTGATAAAGGCGTTCCACTCGTTTTTCCGCCAGCATAAGTGATCACATTCCCTGGTTCCACTAAAGCGGTATACCCCCCTTTCTCATCAGCCAGCGTCTGCTTTGCCCAAGAGCAAAACTCATCCACATAAAACTGGTAGTTGGTAAACAACACGAAATTTTGAAAGTACGAGGGACGTGTGGCGGTGTAATGCTGCAATCGCTGTAAGGAGTAATCAACACGTGGCGCCGTAAAAGGTGCTAAAGGTAAAGGCTCTCCTTTTTTAGGCTCCCAGGTGCCATTAACAATGGTGTCGTCCATATGAATTAGGTCAGGCACATCAAAGTGATCTCGTAAGCTATGCCCTGAGGATTCGGGATAAATAGCCTCCTTTTCCTCATTACCATTCAAACAAAAATGCAGCGGAATAGGCTGACTGGACTCACCAACCTCCACCCCAACCCCATGGTTTTTAATCAGCAAGCCTAGCTGCTCTACAAAATAATTAAAAAACAAATCGGGCTGTGTCACGGTAGTGGCATAAAGCCCTGGCTCCACGACATGACCGTAAGACAAACGACTATCTATCTCTTCGTGCGTCTCCACACGTATACGTATCGCAGGGTAACACGCTCTAAAACGCTCTCCCTCTGGAAAACCTTCCTGCATACATAATCTAAATTTTTCTTTAATGAACTGTGTGTTTCGCTCATAAATATCAAGCAGCCGCTGTGTCGCTGCAGTCGCATCCATAAAACGCTCATACGCCATCGTGGGCGGCAACTGAGTCACTATGCTGGACGGTGTATTATCTTTCATAAAAAGTATCCTTTGCCTTTTAAAAAAAACAAAAAAATGGCAAAGCAAATAAAAAAACGGGATGCTTCACTTCATTTTTCTTTTTTTACCAGATGAGTCGATACTTTTAGTATCGGATCAACTAACCTAAATCGCTCTTCAACAACCCCCCTCTTACAAGCCATAATAAATTGAAAGGCAACGCATTTAATCAAAAACATAATAGCAAAAGCCACTCATCTATCTTATGACATTAGGGGGATCTCATGACACAACGTATCTTATGCGGACAGCTATATGTTGATCAGCAACTTTACGACTTTATCCAGAATAACGCCCTACCAGGTACAGGCCTGGATGCCCACTCTTTTTGGCAAGGGTTCAGTGATCTCGTTCATGATCTTGCCCCAAAAAACCAAGCGCTATTACAAAAACGCGACCAACTGCAAAGCCAAATAGATCAATGGCATCAACGTCATCCAGGCCCGATTAAAGATATGGCGGCCTATCAAGCTTTTTTAAAAGAGATCGGTTATTTGGTCGAGCAACCGGTGCAAGCTCGCATCAATACTGATCAAATAGATAGCGCTATTACACAACAGGCCGGCCCTCAATTGGTTGTGCCCATTACCAATGCCCGCTATGCATTAAACGCGGCCAATGCGCGTTGGGGTAGTCTCTACGACGCCTTATATGGCACAGACGCCATTCCTACCACCGGTGGCGCAGAGATCACCGCCACCTACAACCCAACGCGTGGACAACAGGTAATAGCTTTTGCTCGCCGCTTTTTAGATAGCGCGATTCCTCTACAAACAGGCTCACATCAAGACGCCACCTTGTACACCATTCAAAATGGCGCCTTACAAATCCACCTAAAAAACGGCACGCAAACCGCTCTTAAAGACAGTGCTAGTCTATTAGGTTATCGTGGCGCCCCCTCTGCCCCAGAGGCGCTGATCTTTACGCACCACGGCTTACGTTTTGAGCTACAGATTGATCGTAACCACCCCATCGGCAAAGACGATGCGGCCGGTATCAAAGATCTGCTCATGGAATCTGCCATCACCACCATTATGGATTGTGAGGACTCGGTGGCCACCGTGGACGCCGAAGACAAAACCTTGGCTTATAAAAACTGGTTAGGTCTTATTACAGGGGATCTCAGTGCAGACATTCAAAAAGGCGGTCGCACCACCACGCGACGCTTAAACCCTGACCGAGAATACACTGATCTCAACGGCCAGCCCCAACGATTGCCTGGTCGTTCGCTGATGTTTATCCGTAATGTAGGGCATTTGATGACCAATCCGGCCATCCTTGACCAGAATGATCAGCCTATTCCTGAAGGGATCATGGATGCGGTGATCACCAGCCTAATCGCAATGCGTGACTTGAGCCTAAAAACCAACTCAGAAAAAGGCTCTATCTACATTGTTAAACCCAAAATGCATGGCCCGGAGGAAGTGGCTTTTGCGGATGAACTCTTTGCACGCACCGAAGACCTGCTAAATATCCCACGCAACACATTAAAAATGGGCATCATGGACGAGGAGCGCCGTACCACGGTTAACCTTAAAGCCTGTATTCATGCCGCCAAAGAACGTGTTGCTTTTATTAACACCGGCTTTTTGGATAGAACAGGCGATGAGATCCACACCTGCATGCAAGCAGGCCCCGTCGCACGCAAAAATGAAATCAAAAACCTCGCTTGGTTACCTGCCTATGAGCGCAACAACGTTCAAGTGGGATTGGATTGTGGTTTGCGTGGTCGCGCTCAAATAGGTAAAGGCATGTGGGCGATGCCTGACCTGATGGCCGATATGCTAGAGCAAAAAATTGGCCACCTAAAAGCAGGTGGTAACACCGCTTGGGTCCCCTCACCAACGGCTGCGACACTGCATGCTTTGCACTACCATCAACTCGATGTACAGCAAATCCAAAAAGAGATGGAGGGTCAGAACGAACCCTTACTAGAAGACATTCTAACCATCCCCGTCGTAGAAACGCCAAGCTGGAGTGCTGAAGACATTCAGCAAGAACTCGATAACAACGCACAAGGTATTTTGGGATACGTAGTACGTTGGATTGACCAGGGCATAGGTTGCTCTAAGGTTCCTGATATTCACGATGTGGGCTTGATGGAAGACCGCGCTACGCTGCGTATTTCCAGCCAACATATTGCCAACTGGATGCTGCACGGTATCGTTAGCCCGGAACAGGTCGATGCCACTCTGCAGCGCATGGCTGCTGTTGTGGATCAACAAAACCAAGGAGACGTTGCATATTCACCCATGGCAGGCCACTTTGACTCCTCCAAAGCCTATCAGGCTGCGCGTGACTTAGTGTTCAAAGGCCTGGAGCAACCCAATGGTTATACAGAGCCCCTGCTGCACCGCTGGCGCTTAAACCTCAAACAAGAGTCAGCCTCTTAAGGCAAATCGGCTTCTCTTTATTAGAATCCGAGTCCACTTAAAGCAAAAAGACCGCAGCCGGCAATCTACCGGCTGCGGTTTTTATATGCGCTGTATGACCATGCTAAACTGCACGCATCTTACCTCTATTTTTTAAATAAAAAATGAAATCCGCTGTCGTTTTTACTAGAGATAGGCCTTTTTTCGGGTCTAACATCACCTGTATTCCCCCTATCTATATGATCCATAAATACCTAGAGTGCAAAGAAATATCGGTATTTATTACGACGGGATTAGATTATTTTTATAAACAAATACCCTGGATTAGCCAACACCACGAAAAACAAAGCCTACTTAATCAAATCCGTAACACACCGAAAAATAATGATTTAATCTATTCCATGAGACCTGGCATGGATACCCTACCCATTATTAAAATAACAACCAAAACCAAAGCACTCGTCGGGTTTAGCTTAAGATCCTTTCTTTCAAATTATTTTTTTAACTATCATGAGCCGTGCGATACAAGCACCTATAGAGGCTTGGCACAAATCATGCCCTTGCACCACTATCTAAACCTACCTGAAAATCCTACGTATTATTTAAGAGAGGCGATGCTGGCTTTAATAGGTAAAAAAGTAGAAAAAGAACAAAGAATAAACATCATCCCTGGAGCTGGCGGTGGTGAGCATAAAAAATGGGGGGTAGAAAATTATTTAAATCTGATATTAAAAATAAGCAACCTAAATAAAAACATTGGATTTAATTTAATTATTGGAAACCAAGAAAAAAAAGAAGCCGATTATATCCAACAAAAAACCAATCATTTAAACATCGACATTAAAATCTGCGAGAACCTTCCTCTAAAGGAGCTTACCGCTCTCATTGAAAGTGGATTGCTCACGGTCTCTAATGACTGTGGCCCCTCTCATATTGCTCAGTGCCTCACAGCTCCATTCATAGGCATCTACTTTGAAGAAAACAAAGAGTGGTTCTTAAAACATGAGCACAGCCTTGCCCTCTACCCAAACAACAAAGATATTAGGGCGGTTTCCGTAGACTTGGTTTTTGAAAAAACCAAAGAGTTACTAGGAAAAGTGAAAACAGCCCAAGAGCAAGATAATGTTTCATGTGAAACCACAGCATTCTGTCACGCATAATCAAAACAAGTCTGTGTAACAGCATAAATACGCCGGCTCTAAACAAAAAAGAGGTAGTAGCCATGGCTACTACCTCTTTTTTTACATCTTTAAACAGCTTTTGAACTACTTACGAACTTGTGCAATTAGCTCATCCAGTATCTGCAACGCCGTATCCAAATCCTCTTTGCTCAGATTTAGTGCAGGCATGAAACGCAACAAATTAGGACGCGGGGAGTTCAACAACATACCTTCTGGATCGCGCAGACGGGCGGCCTCAACCAATGCAGGGCCATCGTCTCGATCCAAAACCAAAGCGCGTAATAGACCTTGACCACGCTCTCCTTTGAAACCCCATTTAGCGCTCAAGGCCAGCAAGCCCTCGGACAGCTGCTGAGCACGCTCATTCACGCTTTCCATAAAGCCATCCGCTGTTAAGGTTTGCATTACCGCTACACCTGCAGCCGTCATGACCGGGTTGCCGTTATAAGTACCACCCTGATCGCCATGCTCAAAACACGAGACGGACTCTTTGGCACAGAGTGCGGAAAGCGGTACCCCAGCACCAATCCCTTTGCCTAGCGTCATGATATCAGGCTCAACGTCGGAGTGTTGATAGGCAAAAAGCTTACCCGTACGACCCATTCCGCTTTGCACCTCATCCACGATAAGCAGCATGCCAAACTCATCGCACAGGTCGCGTAGAGCCTGCATAAAGGCAGGCTCGGCAGGAATCACACCGCCCTCGCCTTGGACGGGCTCAAGCATAACGGCAACGGTTTTTTCATCAACCAAAGCACGCACTGAATCAATGTCGTTAAGTTTTGCTTTGGGGAAACCGTCGACTTGTGGGGCAAAAATCGTATCCCAACCAGATTTACCAGAGGCCGACATCGTGGCTAGAGTACGGCCGTGAAAGCTGTGTTCAAAGGTGATGATTTTGTACGCGCCGGAGCGATTTTTTTGCCCCCATTTACGCGCTAGTTTGATCGCCCCCTCGTTGGCCTCGCCACCACTGTTTGCAAAAAACACACGGTCAAAACATGAATGTTTTGTGATGAGTTTTGCTAACTCCATCATAGGCGCATTGTAAAAAGCCGGCGATGGATTCATCAGCGTAGAGGCTTGTTGGCACATGGCCTCTATCACGTTTTTAGGACTGTGACCCAAGGCATTAACCGCCCAACCCTGAATCATGTCCAGATAACGCTTGCCGTTGTGATCTTCGAGCCAAGAACCCTGGCCACGCACAAACACCAAATCTGGACGAGAGGTAATTTCCATCAGTGCGTCAGCACCAGCCTGATCAAATTGCATAACGGCAACCCTGTATAAAAAAAGAGAATAAACGCTTAACTATCAATTTTAGCGCATGCGTTGTGCTTTGTACCATTCTAGAAAAAATCCCCTAATGCCAATTGCATAGGTTGAGAATCAAAAGCCGCACAATCGGCTTCTGCTATCAATTTGGCGGCTCGCACCCCAATCAAGCGTAGCCTACGATCACGCAAGTGTGCGCGACGTAAGTTTTGACGTGCGTGATGGATAATATCTGAAGCCAGTAGCACTGGGGTATCCACCGTCAAGTCCCTGGTCAAGATAGAAAAGTCATCAAAGCGCAACTTAACCCCTATGGTCTGCGCTCTGTAGCCTTTTTGCCGCAGGTCTTGTTCTAACTGCGTACAAATCGCTGTCAGCATGGCTGTCAATTCTGCACGGTCACGTCCTACGTGCAAGTCTCTAGAAAACGTTCTCTCTCGACTGATGGATTTGGGTTCAGAGGACAGCACGATGGGGCGATGATCTATCCCTTGCGCGGCCTCTTTAAGCCATTGCGCATAACTTAGACCAAAGCGATCCTGTAAAACAGCAGGATCTGCCGCAGCCAGGTCTCCGATAGTGTGTATATTTAGCTGCGCCAATTTTTTTTGCGACTTAGGCCCTATGCCATTCACTTTACCTACCGCTAAAGGCCAGATTCGGGTTGGGACATCGGTTAGATTCAGTACACAAATCCCCTTTGGCTTATGCAAATCGGAAGCAATTTTAGAAAGTAGTTTATTGGGACTAATTCCTACTGAACAGCTTAATCCAGTTGCTTTAAATACTACTTCTTGTAATTGACGCGCCAGATCCTCCGAGGATTGAGGCAAATGCGTTAAATCAATATAGATTTCATCAATACCTCTATTTTCAATACGATCCGATATGGTCGCTACGGCCTGTTTAAATAGGCGCGAATAATGTCGGTAAGCGCTAAAGTTAGCCGGCAGCAGATAAGCATCTGGCGCATATTGCGCGGCCTTCATCAGCCCCATCGCCGAGAAAACCCCCAGTGCTCGAGCCTCGTAGCTCGCCGTCGTCACCACCCCACGTCCCACATAATCACCCAAACGGGCATAACGCCAAGAGCCATCGGCCAGCTGTTTGGGCATATCCACATTTCGCCCGCCAATTACCACGACTTTTCCCAGCAATTCGGGGTAATGCAATAGCTCTACTGATGCGTAAAATGCATCCATATCGAGATGAGCAATTCGAGTAGAGTTTGTCATGATTAACCCTTTATTAGCCCCGCTTTATACATGAATCGTCTATGCTTAACGTTGACGTCTTATATTCAGCTAAGGCACTATGAGAAAAAAATCCGTCTATAAACCCAAGGAGAAGCCTTTATGCATAAAAAGCTTTTGGTTGCTGCCCTAACGGCAGCACTATTTATACCTGTGGCCAGCCAGGCAAAAACGCTGCGCTGGGCAAGTCAGGGGGACATTTTAACCCTTGACCCACATGCTCAAAACGAGGGCATGACCATTGCTGCCAGCAGCTATGTATACGAGCCTTTGGTTGAGTACGATAAAGACTTTAAAATCATTCCAGCTTTAGCTACTGCATGGGAAAACACCTCCGACACTGTCTGGCGTTTTAACTTACGCGAAGGCGTTAAGTTCCATGATGGCGCTGATTTCACTGCGGATGACGTGGTTTTCTCCATCCAACGAGCCTTAGCTCCTACTTCCAACTTTAAAGCCTATGTCAACGGCATTAAAGAGGCGCGAAAAATCGACACCTATACGGTTGAGATTGAAACTGAAGGCCCTAACCCTGTCTTAATTCGTCAGCTCACCAACGTGTTCATCATGAACAAAGCGTGGGCAGAGGCCAATAACGCCACCGCCCCGCAAGATTTCTCGAATCAACAAGAAACCTACTCCGCACGTCACGCCAACGGCACCGGGGCCTACAAACTAGAAAGCCGCGAGGTCGATGTTCGTACGACTTATGTTGAAAACCCAGACTGGTGGGGCAAAGACAATAAGCCAGGTAACGTCACCAAAATTGTTTACACTCCGATCAAACAAAACGCGACTCGTACGGCCGCCCTGTTATCCGGAGAGATCGATTTTGTGCTCGATCCACCCGCACAAGACTTAAACCGCATCAAACAGCAGGCTAAGGTTGTCGAAGGCAACGAATACCGTACGATTTATATCGGCTTAGACCAAAAGAGCCCAGAGCTCAAATACAGCTCTATCAAAGGCACCAACCCGTTTGCTGACCTTCGAGTGCGTCAGGCGCTTTACCTAGCCATTGACACCGAGGCCATCAAAAAAGCCGTCATGCGTGGATCTTCCTCGCCTACCGGCACCATGATTGCGCCTCAGGTTCACGGCTGGACCGAAGAACTCGCTAAGCGCCCTGCTCCCGATCTAGAAAAGGCCAAAAACCTACTCAAAGAAGCGGGCTATGGTCCTAACGAACTCAACTTCACCTTAGACTGTCCTAACAACCGTTATATCAATGACGAGGCTATCTGTCAGGCAGTGGTCGGTATGTGGGCGCGTGCTGGTGTTAAAGCAAACCTAAACGCCATGCCTCGTGCGACCTATTTCCCCAAAGTTCAGTCCTATGACACCAGCGCGTACTTGTTCGGCTGGGGTGTTCCCACCTTTGATGCGCTTTACACACTACAAAGCCTCATGCACAGCAAGGGCGAAGGTGCCGATGGTTCCTTTAACTTTGGTGGCTACGAAAATGCAGACGTAGATAAGCTCGTTGCTCAGATCAAAGTGGAAACGGACGAAGCCAAACGTACCGATGCCATCCATCAGGTTCTGAAAATCCACGCCGAAGAAGTCGGCCATATTCCCTTGCACGACCAAGTTATCCCTTGGGCAATGGGTAAAAACGTAAACGTAGTGCACCGAGCAGATAACCGTCTGACTCCGCACTGGGTGACCATTGATTAACAATTGAATAGGATCGTGGCGGTGGGCTTACCGTTCACCCCACGAGTCGCCCCCTTATGTTGGTATTTATTCTTCGACGCCTGTTTCAAGCGATATTGGTGATGCTCACCGTTAGCTTGCTGGCGTTTATTTTATTTAGATATATTGGTGACCCCGTCACCGCCATGCTCGGTCAAGATGCGACCGATGCTGACCGTATTGCTCTACGCGCCAGTTTGGGTTTAGATCAATCCGCGCTAGTACAGTTCTGGCACTTTGTACAAAACGCCATCCAAGGCGAATTTGGTCTTTCTTTACGTCAAGGCCAAAGTGTGTCTGAGCTCCTTAAAGACAGGCTCCCTGCCACGGTAGAGCTTTCCGTGGTGGCTGCGATTTTAGCCCTCGTCGTAGGCTTACCTTTGGGTGTTTATACCGCTCTGAATCGCACTGGCTTTCTTTCTCAGGCAATACTGGCTTTTTCCCTGCTTGGCATTTCCCTACCCACCTTCTTGATTGGTATTCTGTTAATTCTAGTGATGTCCGTACAGCTAGGTTGGCTACCCAGTTATGGGCGTGGCGAGGTCACTTATTTTGGGTGGTGGAGCTCAGGACTCTTTTCTGTGGATGGCTGGAAACACCTTATCTTACCCGCCATCACCTTATCGCTATTCCAGTTAACGCTTATTCTGCGCTTGGTTCGCTCAGAAATGCTCGAGGTCTTACGCAGCGACTACATTAAGTTTGCGCGTGCGCGTGGCTTAAGCCAGCGTGCTATTCACTTTGGTCATGCCCTTAAAAACACCATGGTTCCCGTGATCACCATCACAGGTTTGCAACTGGGTGGGATTATTGCTTTTGCCATCGTGACTGAAACCGTATTCCAGTGGCCTGGTATGGGATTACTCTTTATCCAAGCAGTTCAGTTTGCAGATGTGCCTGTGATGGCCGCCTACCTCTGCTTAATCGCTCTGGTCTTTGTGTGTATTAACCTCATCGTGGATCTGCTTTATTTTGCCGTCGATCCACGCTTACGTGTAGGCTTAAACCGCGGAGGGAATCAATAATGAACGCTCTCCAACGCTTTTGGGACAGCGACCTCGCCTGGGCTTGGCGCCATTCCCCCGTCGCTATTTTTGCAACCATCATGACGGGGTTACTCTTTTTTGGTGCTTTTGGCGCTCCCTGGGTCGCACCTCACAACCCCTTTGATCTCGCCTCCATCACCCTAATGGACGCCTTGCTGCCCCCCGTATGGGAAAGCGATGGTCAACTGACTTACTTATTGGGTACAGATAGCCAAGGCCGGGACTTGTTCTCCTCGCTTCTCTACGGTACCCGCATTTCGTTGCTGATTGGTTTTGCCTCTGTTGCCCTATCCATGGTGATCGGCATCTTCCTCGGTCTGATCGCAGGCTATGCCGGTGGTCGTATTGATGCTTTCATCATGCGTGTAGCCGATGTGCAGCTGTCCTTTCCTGCCATCTTGATCGCCCTACTGATTGACGGTGTAGCGCGTGCTGCGGTCCCACAAGACCTGCTAGATGTGATCGCCTTCCCCGTCTTAGTCGGGGCCATTGCTCTTGCCGGTTGGCCGCAATATGCCCGTACCGTACGCGGCTCTGCCATGGTAGAAAAAAATCGCGAATACGTACAAGCTGCCAAGGTCATTGGTGTATCAGGTCCCCGTATTATGTTTAGCCACGTACTGCCCAATGTGATGGGGCCGGTCTTGGTATTAGCTACGGTTCATCTGGCGACCGCGATTATTACCGAAGCCACCCTCTCCTTTTTAGGCGTAGGTGTACCGCCTACCTCTCCCTCTTTAGGAACCTTAATCCGTATTGGTAATGACTTCCTTTTCTCTGGTGAGTGGTGGATTACGATCTTCCCTGGGCTGGTATTAATTTTGCTAGTTCTTTCTGTAAACCTATTAGGTGATTGGTTGCGCGATGCGCTCAATCCGCGATTGAATTGATATGAGCGCATTACTCGAAGTCAAAAACCTGAAAGTTGAATTCCCTACCCGACGTGGGGTGCTTACCGCGCTTAACGATGTTTCCTTTGATATCAAAAGCGGGGAAGTCTTAGGTGTAGTGGGTGAATCCGGTGCGGGCAAATCCCTGACCGGTAGTTCCATCATTGGTCTGCTCGACCCTCCTGGGCGTGTTGTAGGCGGTGAAATTCACTTTAATGGACGTCGCATCGACAACCTGTCCGAGGCCAAAATGCGCCGTATCCGCGGTCGTGAAATCGGGGCTATTTTCCAAGACCCGCTCACCTCACTGAACCCACTTTACACCGTGGGCCAACAACTGACGGAAACCATCCAAACGCACTTGGACCTCAATCACAAACAAGCCCGCGAACGCGCTATCGAGCTGTTGGAATCCACCGGTATCCCCGCTTCACGGGAACGCATCGATCATTATCCGCATCAGTTCTCTGGAGGGATGCGTCAACGTGTGGTGATTGCTCTCGCCTTGGCGGCGGAGCCTAAACTCATCGTAGCGGATGAACCCACCACCGCACTGGATGTGTCCATTCAGGCTCAGATCATCGATTTGCTTAAAAAGCTCTGTAAAGAGCACGGCACGTCGGTCATGTTGATCACCCATGACATGGGTGTGATTGCAGAAACTGCCGACCGTGTTGCGGTTATGTATGCAGGCAGAATCATCGAGATTGGTCCTGTGCAAGACGTTATCCAACGCCCTTTACATCCCTATACCACCGGTCTTATGCGCTCTATTCCAGGCTTAGAGCCGGACGTAAAACGACTAGAGCAAATCCCAGGGACAATGCCTCGCCTTAACGCTATTCCTACTGGCTGTGCTTTTAACCCTCGTTGTAAACACGTGATGGATCGCTGTAAAGTAGAACGCCCTGAACTCTTAAATCTGGCAGGTCGTCAGGTGGCTTGTTGGTTACACGAAGGAGAGCAACCATGAGTACACCTTTAGTAGAGGTCAAAGACGCGGCGCGCTATTTTGATGTGTCTCCCTCTTGGCTAGAGCGCGCGGTTTACCGCAAGCCAAAGGTATTATTACGTGCCGTCGATGGCGTTAGCTTTAGCTTAAAAAAAGGCGAGACCTTAGCTCTAGTTGGGGAATCCGGCTGTGGTAAGTCCACGGTGGCCCGTTTACTCACAGGGCTCTATGGATTAAGCCAGGGCACCATCAAGTTTGATGGCATGGATATTTCCACCATGACGCCCAGTCAAAAACAGGCCATGCGTCGTCGTTTGCAGATGATTTTCCAAGACCCTTACGCCAGCTTAAACCCACGTTGGCGTGTAGGTAGAATCATTGCCGAACCCCTCAACACGCACACGAACCTCAGCGCTGCGGAACAAACAGAACGCGTTAGCGAACTGCTCACTCAGGTAGGCTTAAACCCCTCTGATCAAAACCGCTATCCGCACCAGTTCTCCGGTGGTCAGCGTCAGCGCATCTCTATTGCTCGTGCCCTGGCCCTGAATCCTGAGTTTATCGTTTGTGACGAACCCACTTCTGCCTTAGACGTCTCAGTACAAGCCCAAGTCCTCAACCTCATGAAAGACCTGCAAAGCCAACTGGGACTAAGCTATCTCTTCATTTCGCACAACTTGGCGGTGGTACACCATGTGGCGGACCGTGTAGGGGTGATGTATTTGGGTAGACTGGTTGAGATTGCTGATAGGGATGCCCTCTTTGCGACGCCACGACATCCTTACACCCAAATGCTGTTGGGTGCGATTCCAGATATGAGTGGTAGTGGCAAGGCTCGTACCCCCGTCGCCGGAGAGGTACCTAATCCGTTAAATCCGCCATCAGGATGTACTTTTCATCCTCGCTGTCCATTAGCGAATGATCGTTGTAAGCAGGAAAAACCTGAGCTCATTGATCATCATGGCATTCAAGTGGCCTGTCATGCCGTAGAAGAAGGTCGTAGTTAGTCTTGTAGCAAAGACCGCTTTTGCGCCTATCAACAGGCTCTCTAATCACTCGGCTTATTGAGCAAAAAGACAGACCAAAAAAAAGGCACTGAAAAGTGCCTTTTTTTCATCCTGCTGACTTAGTTTTTTTCAGCAAATTGATTCAAATGACAAGACAGCACATCGGCGATTGCTCTATCGTCTAAACCACGAGCTTTTAGATCTGCCGCCAACGCATCCACGTTCACATCAACCAACTGACGTGTCGCACCATTTGGACGATCCTCGCGCTTAATGCGGAAGTTAAACTCACGCTCCGGTGTGGAATACACCTGATAGCGCATCACCTCATCGATGTTGTTTTGACCATCAAAAGTCAAAACAACAGGCTCAATCTCGAAAAGCTGTTCTGTTTCTACGTACTCGGTAGCACAGATAATCACCTGGTCTCCACGCTGACAAGTTCGTGCCGCTGCGCCATTGAGGATGCAGCAACGTGAACCTGGTTCACCATAAATCACATAGGTGCTAATGCGTGCACCACTGTCTTTGTTCCAGATCTCAACAAACTCCATCGGCAAAATACCTGCCTCAGCACACATATCAGGATCCAGCGTTATAGAACCGTGATAGTTCAAATCTGCACCCGTAATCGTAATACCATGCAGTTTTGCTCGAACAATTTTTTTCATGAAGATCACACTAAGTAAAAGAACTAATTGACTTGATTATACGAACTTATGGCGCTGTCACATAATCCGTATTCTCTATTTCGCCACAGAAAACCCCCAAGCAACAAGAATCGTCCCTGTGTGCTTGGGGGTATTTACACGATTAGCCTAGTTGTTATTTAACGAAAAAATCCATTAAATATCGATATTCCCGGCCTGTAAGGCGTGTTTTTCGATAAAGGCACGACGAGGTTCAACTTCGTCACCCATCAAGGTAGTAAAGACTTGATCCGCCGCAATGGCGTCCTCTATTTGCACACGCAACAGACGACGAGCCGATGGGTCCATCGTGGTTTCCCAAAGCTGATCCGGGTTCATTTCGCCCAAACCTTTGTAGCGCTGTTTGGTCACACCACGTTCAGCCTCAGCACGTAACCACTGCACCGCATCACGGAAATCGTCAATGGCTTGCTCTTTAGGGTTATCGCCCTCGCCACGAGAGATTTTCGCACCCTTGCCAATCAAACCTAAGAACGTCTCACCTGCACGTTTTAGAATCATATAATCGGAACTTAACACAAAGGTTTTATCAAAAACACTGACGCGGTAGTTACCGTGGTGTAGGCGACGCACTGACACCTGCCAGGTTTCTGTTTCCTCGTTAAGTTCCGCACGCACCGACACCAGATGCGGGTTCGCTGGATCTTGTAAGGCGTCTTGCAAAGCCTTGGCAGAGTCAACCGCGGCTTGCTCAGAGCTCAAGTCAATTTGTAGGCCTTCGGCCACGACTGAAAGCGCTTCGCTGTCAAACCAACGTCCCTGACGGTTAATGACCTGATCCGCCAAGATGTACTGACGCACTAGTTCTTCGAGCACATCACCAGTTATAGGTTCCGCGCCAGCACGAGGCAGTAACGAGGCCCCTTTCAAGGCCAAGGACAACATAAATTGCGCTTCTTCAGCATCGTCCTTTAGGTAACGCTCTGTTCGACCAACTCGTACTTTATAGAGAGGCGGTTGTGCAATATATACATAGCCGCGCTCGATGAGTTCTGGCATTTGTCGATAAATCAGCGTTAACAACAAAGTACGAATGTGAGCACCATCCACGTCCGCGTCAGTCATGATAATGATGCGATGGTAGCGCAGCTTATCAATATCAAAATCAGGACCAATACTGGTGCCTAGCGCCGTAATCAGCGTCGTGATTTGCTCGCTGGCAATCAAGCGATCAAAGCGAGCTTTTTCTACGTTAAGCACCTTACCGCGCAAAGGCAGAATAGCTTGGAATTTTCGGTCTCGGCCTTGTTTGGCAGAGCCACCCGCCGAGTCCCCTTCCACAATATACAATTCGGATTTCGCGGGGTCTTTTTCCTGACAGTCAGCCAGCTTACCAGGTAGGCCAGCGCCTTCGAGTACGCTTTTACGACGAGTGACCTCGCGCGCCTTACGTGCTGCTTCGCGTGCTCTGGCGGCTTCGATAATCTTATTACATACCGCACGTGCATCAGCCGGGTTTTCTAACAACCACGTTTCCAAAGTACGCGCTACGGCGTCCTCTACCGCAGGACGAACCTCGCTAGAGACCAACTTGTCTTTGGTTTGGCTACTGAATTTAGGCTCGGGGACCTTAACCGATAACACACAGGCTAAGCCTTCGCGCATATCGTCACCCGTGGTGTCGACGCGGGCACGTTTAGCAAGCTCATGATCGTTAATGTATTTATTCAATACACGTGTCATGGCTGCACGCAAACCGGTTAGGTGGCTACCCCCGTCTCGTTGCGGAATATTGTTGGTAAAACACAAGACGTTTTCTGCGTAGCTGTCGTTCCATTGCATGGCGATTTCTACGCCCACCAACGTGCCGCCCGCCTCAGATTCTGTGCTGACCGAAAACACATTAGGGTGCAGTACGGTTTTGCCATTGTTGATGTACTCAACAAAGCCCTTAACCCCGCCCAAGAAGGCGAAGTTCTCTTCTTTGCCTTGGCGCTCATCAACTAAACGAACCTTTACTCCATTATTCAAAAAGGAGAGTTCGCGCAGACGTTTGGCCAAAATATCGTAATGATAATCAATGTCGGAGAAGATCTCGCTATCGGCCAAATAACGCACCAGCGTACCACTGCGCTCGGTCTCACCTACGACATGCAAAGGCTTTTCACGCTCACCGCGTTGGAATCGTAGCTGATGCTCCTGGCCATTACGCCAAATTGTCAGCTCCAGCCATTCAGATAAGGCGTTAACACAAGACACACCCACACCGTGCAAACCACCAGACACCTTATATGAGTTTTGGTCAAACTTCCCCCCCGCGTGCAACTCGGTCATCACAATTTCAGCTGCACTACGCTGCTCTTCGTCATCACGGTGAATGTCGGTAGGAATCCCACGCCCGTTGTCTTGTACGGAAATACTGTTGTCGGCGTGGATAGTCACCACGATGTCATCACAGTGACCAGCAAGTGCTTCGTCAATGGCGTTATCTACTACCTCGAACACCATGTGATGCAAGCCAGTGCCATCGGAAGTGTCTCCAATGTACATGCCAGGGCGTTTACGTACCGCCTCTAGCCCTTTAAGCATCTTGATAGAATCCGCACCGTAATCGGGTTGGTTAGTCGTTGTTTGATCTGCCATGAATATAGTTACCTGTAGTGAGTCATAACACCACGCCAATGGTTGACGTGGTTACCTCTGCATTCTTGCTAAAGCAATTAAATGCGCATGGGCATGACTACATATTTAAATGCGTCTTCTTCGGGTAGGGTGACCAATACCGATGCGTTGGAATCGGGTTGAACCGACCAACGAATGTCTTGAGTTTTGGTGTTAGCCAACACGTCGAGCAAGTAGCTCACGTTAAAACCTACGTCTAAAGACTCGTACGCATAATCCACCTCTAGCTCCTCTCTAGCCTCTTCTTGTTCGGCGTTTGAGGCGGATATTTTCATCTGATTTTCGCCTAGTTGAATGCGCACACCACGTAGTTTGTCTGTGGTGAGAATAGCCGCGCGCTGGAGGCTCCCTTGTAGCGCCTCACGATTCATCACGAAATGACGGGTATACGAAGTGGGGATCACACGGGTGTAATCGGGGAATTTGCCTTCGACCAATTTAGTGATGAGCTCTACTCCATCGAAGTAAAAGCGCATTTGACCCGCCGCCACCTCTAGCTGCACAGGCGACTCGGTGTCCGCCAACAGACGCTGTAGCTCAAGCACTGTTTTACGTGGAACAATCACATCGTGACGGTCTTCTATGCCCTGAGCCTCGGTAGCATGGTGTGCTAGACGGTGACCATCAGTGGCTACCGTGCGCACGGTGCCAGGTTCAAACACAAAGAGCATCCCGTTAAGGTAATAACGAATGTCTTGTTGTGCCATCGCAAAATGCACTGAATTCAACAAGTGCTTGAAGGATTTTTGCTCCAACGCAAAGGACACATCCCACTGTGCAGGCTGCGATAAGGTTGGGAAGTCCGCCGCATCCATCGTTTGCAACGCAAAGCGACTACGCCCTGACTGTACGATGAGTTTATTGTCCTCTAAGGTTAACGAGACCTCTCCGCTACCTGGTAGAGCGCGCAAAATATCCAATAGTTTACGTGCCGCCACGGTTGTAGAGACTATCTCATCGCCCACACCGAACTCTGCGTGCGTGGTGATTTGCACCTCTAAGTCTGTAGCAATAAAGGACACACGGCTGCCCTCTTTGCGCAATAAGATATTTGCCAAAATAGGCAAGGTATGACGACGCTCGACAATCCCTACGACTGTCGTTAAAGGCTTGAGCAGCGCATCACGCGAGGCTTGTACGAGTAGCATAGTTATCCTTTTAGAGTTTGTTCTAAAACATGTAGAGAATGATTCAATTCGCTGTCAGAACGACGCGCATCCGCTATTTTACGTACCGCATGCAGTACAGTGGTGTGGTCTCGACCACCAAACAAGTCGCCAATTTCCGGCAAGCTTTTTTGCGTTAACTCTTTGACCAAATACATGGCGATTTGACGTGGCACGGCAATGTTTGCTGGGCGACGCTTGGAGTACATATCAGAAACTTTTATTTTATAAAAATCAGCCACTGTTTTCTGAATGTTTTCTACTGTGATCTGTCCATTAGAGACGGACAATAAGTCTTTTAACGCCTCTTTGCAGATTTCCACGGTTAATACATCTCTTTCGTGAAAACGGGCATAGGCAGCCACAGTACGCAGTGCACCTTCGAGTTCACGCACATTACTACGCAAGTGTTTAGCGATAAAAAAGGCCACCTCTTTGGACATAGCAATGCCATCGTTTTGCGCCTTGCGCAATAAAATCGCCACGCGCATTTCCAACTCTGGCGGCTCAATGTGTACCGTCAACCCCGAATCAAAACGTGAAATCAAACGGCTTTCTATGTTGGAAAGTTCTTTGGGGTACGTATCCGAAGTAATAATAATTTGTTTGCGCTGGGCCACCATGGCCTCAAACGCATAAAAGAACTCTTCTTGGGTTCTATTTTTTCCTGCAAAAAACTGAATATCGTCAATCAACAGCAGGTCTAGCGAGTGATAGGACTGTTTAAACTCATCAAAAGCTTTACGTTGATAGGCTTTGACCACATCCGACACATACTGGTCCGCATGCACGTAGCGAACTTTAACCCCACGTCCGCGGGCTACCATGGCATTACCTACCGCATGAATCAAATGCGTTTTGCCTAAGCCCACCCCACCATACAAAAAGAGTGGGTTATAGGAAGTTCCTGGGTTTTCTGCTACCTGCAGGGCAGCTGCCCGCGCTAACTGGTTGGCTTTACCCGTCACAAAATTATCAAAGCTTAAGTCCGGATTGAGACGTGACTGATAGTTAACAGGCCTGCTAGCGGGTGTGCTGGCCGCCACCGTCGTTGCCGGTATGCCTGTGTCAGCATCAGGGTTATATACCGTTGGTATGCCCTGATCGTCCATCTGATTGTTTTGTGCCTGCAGCCTAGCCTGTTGCAAGCCCTGAGCGGTCATTAGCGGCTGCGGAGATGCGGTGGCTTGCGAGAGCTCTAGTTGAAGCTCTACCGGCGCGCCAAACCACTCGCTCGCAATTTCTTGAATACGATGCGAAAAGTTTTTACGAACCCAGTCTAATTTAAAACGATTGGGCGCAGACATGCGCAGCACGGATTGCTCCTGATCAAAGCCCAAAGGCTCTAAAGGTTTAATCCAAGCACTAATTTGTTGGGGAGGCAGGTCTTGCTCTAGACGCTGTACACAGGAAAGCCAAAACTCGTTCATTTTTTTCACTATAGTAAACCTTAATTCTACCGCTTAACCACAGACTTATCCACAGCCACGCACGGCCCGCACGGTTTTATCCACAGCCTGTTTTTGCCGTTCTTCGCCCACAAACAACAAAAGACATAGGGCTTTGTCATTCTTTAAGGTAAAATGCCCGCTAATCTATTAACTTTGCGGCTTTGGCTATTGACTAAACAGCCAAAACTTGCTGAAATAATAGTCTTTTGTAGAATTTTTGTTGCCAGAAACCTAGTTTTTGCCACAAAACGCTCGATTATTGATGGCATTAGCCATGGATAAAGGACGTTTTATCAGGGGTTAGGTTCGGTCTTTTAGGCGTTTTCTGGCGGCACTTTTATTTGTGGACTAACCATGAAGCGCACATATCAACCATCAGTTACCCGTCGCAAACGCTCGCACGGTTTTCGCGTACGCATGAAAACACGTGGCGGCCGTGCCGTACTTAACGCTCGCCGCTCCAAAGGCCGCAAGCGTTTAGCCGTTTAATCGGCTGCAGGTGCCTTTGGGCACGTACTGGAAAGGTCG
>DUNB01000044.1 GCA_012839585.1 Alcaligenaceae bacterium
AGGCACCTGCAGCCGATTAAACGGCTAAACGCTTGCGGCCTTTGCAAAGGCCGCAAGCGTTTAGCCGTTTAATCGGCTGCAGGTGCCTTTGGGCACGTACTGGAAAGGTCGCATCATAAATGCGTACTGATTATCCAGCCTCTGCACGCTTACATCGCCCCTCCGAATACGCCGCAGCCCTTAAGGGCAAGCGTATAGCAAGAGGGGCTTTGTTCGTTGTCAATACACCACGTCAATCAAGCTCCTCCGATACAGCTCGGCTCGGCTTAATCATTCCCAAGCGCCTGGCAGCCAAGGCTGTCACCCGCAACACCATCAAACGCGTCATCCGTGAGGCGTTTAGACTTCAACGCCCATACTTAGCTCACAAAGACTTGGTTTTTAGATTGCATAGCAAAGTGCCTGATCTATCCCTACGCCAGCTTCGTAAACAAGTACGCACAGAGGTCGATGGTTTGCTGCAAAAGGCACGGCAATGAAAACCCTATTAATAGGCTGCGTGCGTTTTTACCAAATTGCGATTAGCCCTTGGCTTGGTCGCAGTTGTAGGTATTTACCCACTTGTTCAGCCTATACTATCGAAGCTATTGAAACACACGGTGCTTGGCGTGGAACATGGCTAGGAATCAAACGCATTGGTCGCTGTCACCCTTGGGGTGGTAGCGGCTATGACCCAGTCCCCCCAAAAAAGCACTAAAACAATTCACCTACCTACAAGCCGCCCATGAGTCGTATTCAATACTACCCAAACAGTGACTTTGGCTTATTCTTTGTATAAACAGGCGCTATGGACATTCGACGCACCATCCTTTGGATGATCTTTTCCTTCTCGCTCCTGCTACTTTGGAACAACTGGCAAGAGTACAATGGCAAACCCTCTTTGTTTGCTACAACTCCTGTCGCTGAAGAGCAGGCCAACACGTCTACCACGACCGCAGCAGCAGATACTACCGTACCACAAGGGGTTGCAACCACCTCAAGTACGCCGGCTATGCCCGAGTCCACTCCGGCCAACGCTGAATCAGAAATCATTACGGTTAATACCGATGTGTATAAACTGGGTTTTGATACCGTAGGTGCCCAGCTTGTTCGTGCTGAGCTCATTCAGTATGCCTCACCTGACGAAAACGCCGAGCACATGGTGTTACTGGATAACTCCAATTTTTCTACCTACGTCGCTCAATCCGGCGTGGTTGGAGCTCCAGCAGGTCAGTCCTACCCCACTCACTTGACACCTTTCCGTTTAGTCTCTGAAAACACAGACCTAAGCGGCCAACAGTTGGATATTGTTTTTGAAGCCACGACAGATCAAGTTCGTGTCATCAAAACCTACACCCTCACCAAAGGTAGCTACGACATTAAAGTCTCGCACACCATTGAGAACCAAGGTGAGCAAACTATCACGCCTTCTGTGTACCTACAGCTCAATCGAGACGGCAATAACCCGCCTGATTCCTCTAAGCTATACCGTACCTACACCGGTCCCGTGGTGTACTCCGAGGCAGATAAATTCCAAAAAGTCGGTTTTTCTGACATTGACAAAAACAAAGCCAAATACACACCTTCCGCTGATAACGGTTGGGTAGGTATGGTGCAACACTACTTTGCGACCGCATGGGTTCCTGCCCAAGGGGTAGAGCGTAAAAACGAAATTTTACGCGTCGCAAACAACCTATACGCCGCGCGTACTATTGTGCCAGCTGGCGCCATTGCCGCAGGCCAAAGCCAAACGGTTACAGCCAACCTTTGGGTAGGCCCACAGGACCAAAAAGCCATGGCTTCCGTAGCTAAAGGGCTAGACTTGGTTGTGGATTACGGCTGGCTCACTATTATCTCCAAGCCGCTATTTACCATTTTGACTTGGTTACACAGTCTGATTGGTAACTGGGGTTGGGCGATCGTGGTGTTGACCTTCTTGATCAAACTGGCCTTCTACCCCTTGTCCGCCGCCAGCTACAAGTCCATGGCCAAAATGAAGCAAGTCACGCCACGCATGCAGGCTATCCGTGAGAAATACTCGGATGACAAGGTAAAGCAAAACCAAGCCATGATGGAGCTATACCGCAACGAAAAAATCAACCCACTGGGTGGCTGTCTACCTATGTTGATTCAAATTCCGGTATTTATCGCCTTGTACTGGGTGCTATTAGGCAGCGTAGAAATGCGCGGAGCCCCTTGGATTCTTTGGATTCAAGACTTGGCCGCTCGTGATTCCTGGATGATTCTTCCAGCCATCATGATGCTCACCATGTTCTTGCAGATCAAACTGAACCCAACACCTCCAGATCCTATGCAAGCCAAAGTCATGATGATCATGCCATTGGTTTTCGGGGGAATGATGTTCTTCTTCCCGGCCGGTTTGGTTCTGTACTGGGTGGTTAACAACGCCTTATCTATTGCTCAACAGCAGTACATTAACCGCTCCATTGCCAAGAGCGAGGCGGCCAAAAAAGCCGGTTAAACCTCTCTTTGCTCCATAGACGGAAATAGCCCCTATCTGCGGATAGGGGCTATTTTTTTCTTAGGCTATTAGTTTTCTTCTATGCAGGCATTAGATTTATATGAACTACCCACCACTTTAGAAGCGGGGGTTTCTTAGATAATGCTCAGACTTGATGCTGTTTTCCGCAACAGCGGTTATGCAAATTGACTACGCGAACCCCTTTGTACCAAGGGTTCTGTTTTTATGAGGAGTAAGCCTTCTTTAAGGATATTGAAGCTCGCGTTAATATCTCGATCCAGCCCGGCCAAACAACTGAGACATTGCTGCTGCCATGGATGGGGTAGCTGATGCTATTATTGAGCGTCAACTCAAACACTTCCACCTCGCAGATCCAGCCTATTCCCAAGGGGTACGCGAAGCTCCTGCCGCACGCAAGAGCTAATCGCCTCTCCAGATTGGATAAGCCGTTTCTGCACTGATATTGATCTATGAGCGCAACCACGTCTTATCCTATTGCCGCCATTACCACCGCTCCCGGCCGCGGTGGTATTGGCATTGTGCGAATCTCTGGCTCCGACTTAAGCCCATTCATTCAGGCTTTTTTTGGGCAATCACTACGTCCTCGCCACGCCCACTTTCTCCCTTTTCTGGATGCGGATGGCAACGCCATTGACGAGGGCATCGCCATCTTTTTCCAAGGCCCTAACTCTTACACCGGCGAAGACATTCTTGAGCTCCAAGGTCACGGTGGCACAGCAGTATTGCGCCGTGTACTAAACCGTTGCTTCGAAGTTGGCGCCGCCTTTGACCTGCGTCATGCCGCTCCTGGCGAGTTCACTCAGCGCGCTTTTCTTAACGATAGACTGGACTTAGCCCAAGCCGAGGCCGTAGCCGATCTCATTGACGCCTCCTCAGAGGCCGCAGCCAAAGGCGCGATGGCCTCATTAAGTGGCGCTTTTTCTCAGCAAATTAACGCCTTGGCTGATCGTATTATTCACTTGCGCATGCTGGTCGAAGCCACGCTCGATTTCCCTGAAGAGGAAATTGATTTCTTGGAAAAATACCAGGCGGCAGAACAACTACAAAGTATAGACAACGAGCTACAGCAATTACGCTTATTAGCCAAGCAAGGTCAAGTCATGCGTGATGGATTGCATGTGGTTTTAGCCGGCCAGCCTAACGTAGGAAAATCCAGCCTGCTTAACGCTTTAGCCGGTGACGACATCGCCATTGTTACCGACATCGCCGGCACAACACGTGATCGCGTTACACAGCTCATTCACATCGAAGGCATTCCTATCCACATTGTTGATACCGCCGGATTACGTGATACCGACGACACAGTGGAAAGCATTGGTATTCAGCGCAGCTGGCAGGAGATCGCCAAGGCGAATGTGATTTTGCACTTGCTTGACGCCCGCAATCCGGACGACAACTCAGACCAGGACATCGTGGCGCGCCTCCCTAAAAACACCCCTACCTTGCAGGTCTTTAATAAATGCGATCTCATCACAGCAGAGCAGTTAGCCGCTCTACCTAACGAGAATGAGAATCATTTACACATCTCTGCGCAAACAGGCATGGGCTTAGAGCAACTACGCCAACGTCTACTTCATATTGCAGGTTGGTCTGCACATGCTGAATCCCCCTGGTTAGCTCGTGAACGTCACCTTCATGCACTCGAGCGCTGCAATGACCACTTGCAAACAGCACAATTCCATGCACAGCATGACGACCAGATTTTGGATCTGTTTGCAGAAGAACTGCGTCTTGCCCACAATGAGCTTTGTGAGATTACAGGCGTGTTCACCAGTGACGATCTATTGGGGGAGATCTTCTCTAGTTTTTGTATTGGGAAGTAATCCCCTTCCAAATTAAAGCCGTATAAAAAAGCGAACTGTTTCACGTGGAACAGTTCGCTTTTTTGCTTCCCTCTACGCTGTCGCAACTTCGCGCGTCAACCCCCTCGCTAGAGTCACACAAAACCCCGCCTTTGTGATGCGATATCAACCTTACCTACGCATCCTCTATAAAAAGACCTATAGCTAGACCACCCTTTTATTAAAAAGAGAAAACAATGATACTCCTATCTCTCCTCATCGTTTTTAGCCTTCTTACCCTAAACCTTAGCAACAATCCTAAAACTTGCGATATTTACAGCATTTATGCAAAAAATATCGCAAGAGATAAATACGATGACCTGTGTTACGGCAATACCACTCGCCTTCAGCATCAGAAGCTGAGATAAGAGCAAAGTCCCTAAAGGGAGACCCTCTACGCTATTCATCCCACATTGAACAACAGGGTTTTCCGCGCATTCGGGTAGATCTAACTTATGAGCCGCCTCACGTGAAACAAAAGACCGCGAGTGAAAGACAGATAAGGAGGTTTAGGCGCAGCACTCTCTGGTTTTGTAAAAAACAAGACCAAGATTTCCTCTAAAAACAGAAGCATTCTCTTCTATTCTTTGATTGACTAAATAGCCGCAGAGACCTAGGATCTCTGCGGCTATTTTTTTTACAGGAATGCGCAGCAAACCTCGTCGTTCAGAGACTGTAAATCTAGACAATATCCAACACTTCGCTGACATCTAAGCGTGGCTGTTGCGCATAATTGCCTTCTGCTTCATACCCCACAGCAATTAACATGACAGGAATTCTCGTTTCGGGTAAATCAAAAGCAGCGCTGACTGCCGCAGGATCAAAGCCACTCATAGGCCCAGAAGCAAAACCTAATTCCTCTGCAGCCAGCATCAACGCCATCGATCCCAGCGAAGCAGAACGGAAAGCTTCCGCTTTTTGTATGCTTGGGTTGTTCTCATGAACGGCATTAACCTTTCCTTTCCATACTTCGGCGTCTGCTTCACTGACTCCACCACGCTCAACCAAAATCTTTGCAACACGATCAAAATTCTTGTGTGACTCGATCTCGCCACAAACAATAAATGTCACGGAAGCATCGACCACTTTCTTTTGTCCATACGCAGCAGAAAGAAGCTTTTGTTTTGCGGAATCGCTTTTTACCGCAACAAAATGCCAGTTTTGCAGATTAAATGCCGTCGGTGCTAATGTTGCCAAGCGCACCAGCTCGTTGATCTGCTCATCCGTAATCGTTTTACTTGCATCAAAAAAATTCGTGGCAGAACGCGCTTCTAGCGCTTTTTGTACCGATAAAGTCATATTTTCTCCAGATACTGATTTCAATTTTCCGCTGTTCGGATCGCGTTGTTACCTATCCAAAACAACTAACCCATTGAGGCAAAAAAATAAGCCCCAAGGCAAAAAAAACACAGGGATGCATAGATGCACCCTACTTACTTAAACAAAGCGCCTAAAGGCCTCTAAAAGCGCTTCTAAAACACGTTAAAAAAACACAACCCCTGATCACTCAAAGGAGAACAGGGGTTGCAATGATTATCTATTTTGATCGCTTTCCAATTGTCGCGAAAAGTCCCGCACTCAATCTTGGAAGAATATCAAACTAAGGCCTGTCCCAGCTTAATGGGTGCCTCTGCTTTCCAATGACTCAAAAAGGAAGACTCGGTTTCAGGAAATAACAAAACCACGGTGGACCCAAGCAAAAACTGTCCCATCTCATCGCCTTGTTTCAACAGCAAGTCACCATTGTAGGACCACGTCTGCAGACCTGATGGTCGAGGACTGTTCACCGCCCCATGCCAAACCGTTTTCATACTGCCCACCACGGTAGCCCCCACCAACACCATCACAAAAGGCCCCTGCTCGCCCTCAAACACACACACCACTCGCTCATTACGAGCAAATAGCTTATCAATCGCACGGGCCGTTACGGGGTTAACCGAGTACAAATCCCCGGGCACGTAAATCATTTTACGCAGCCGCCCATCACAAGGCATGTGAATACGATGGTAGTCTTTAGGGCTTAGGTAAAGCGTAGCAAACAAGCCATCGGTAAACTGCTCCGCCAGAACCGGGTCCCCCCCTATCAAGGCGGAGGTCGTAAAGGATTTCCCTTTAGCTTGATAAATTTGGTCCTTATTGATTTTCCCTAACTGGCTAATCGCTCCATCGACCGGGCTAATTAACTCAGCCTCTGCCAAAGGACGTAGCTCGGACTTGATCTCTCGAGTAAAAAAAGCATTAAAGGTTTTATAAAAGGCAGGGTCGGCCTGAACGGCCTCTGTCATATCCACCCCATAACGCTTGATAAAATACTTAATAAAAGAGGTGGTCAGACCACCTCCTTGGGTATTCGCTAGTTTCCCAAGCATTTCAGTCAGCAGACGCTTTGGCATCACCCGTTGAAAAAACAAAAACAACTGATCCGACATATTAGCCCTCGATATACACCACTTGGTCCCTTCCACTTTCTTTCGCCTGATAGAGCGCCTTATCCACCCGTCTTAAGGATTTGCTGTAGTCAGGATGGCCGTCAAACAACGTCACCCCTAAGCTAGCAGTCAGGTTGAGCACTTCTCCGTTCGGGATAAAGAATTTTTCATCTCGTATTTTTTGACTGACTTGCTGTGCCACCCGAAGGGCCGCATCTTTATTCACATCAACCAAGAGAATCAAAAACTCCTCTCCACCTAGTCTAAAGACATAGTCACCAGCACGACTACGGTTACTTAATAACTCGGAAAACTGCTGCAAAACCATATCTCCGGCTTCGTGCCCGTACGTATCATTAATGTTTTTAAAGAAATCAATATCAATCGCCAACAACGCAAAAGTAATCCCTCTTTTACGCGCATACGCCACCTCTTTGGACAGCACCACCGATAAATACTTGCGGCTTAACAGACGAGTTAGCTCATCTCTGCCTGCCTCCAGCTCATTGTACTTATCGAAAAGAATATCAACATTCAGCTGTATGTTGCGCGCCTCCGCATGGATTTGCTTCAGCAAGCTCACTCTTTCTTCATTTTTTTCTAGCTGAGGCGTCATGGACTCGATGCGATCAATGGAATCCATGATGATTTTTGACTCGGGTAAGTTCTCAAAGGCATGTAGACCTTTATGAAGGAACCATAAACCAAAATCTGATTTTTTAATGCTTAGCAAATTGTCCACCTGCGTGCCAACCGCTAAATCAAACATCAGTTGATTTTCCCAATCCAATAAGGCAGAACGCTGCTTTCCTTTTTCAGCCGCGGCATTATGCACAGCCGAAAATAGACGATACGACTCCTCTGCTCGTGACTTGCGATCATAGCTGCTTGCGTAAGCTCGACTCATCGTCTCCATCGCTATATCTAATGAGTCTGATACCAGCCTAAAGGCCTCTTTACGCTTTTCCAACGCTTCCTCAGCATGAGCATCCAGCAAATCGGCAAATTTTCTTTTCAGCGTACGGGCACCTCGTAAGACTAGGTGTACAGGCAAATCAATGCGTGCATGTACCTCTCCTACTTTACGTTGCAGCTCGATGAGAGCAATAAAATCCGCCTGCCCATCTACTGAAAACAGCTGGCTAATCCAATTTTGCATAGACAGCATCAATCGACTTTGTACAGCCTCGTGCGACAAAAAAAGCTGAGCGGCTTGATCTTGTAGCATTTGCTCATAGAAAAAAGATGCCAAAACATGCTTATTTTCTAGTGCAATTTGCTTCACCATTGCTCTAACCGCTTCGTTATAAAGCAAGATGGAATTACGCCATTCTTGTGCAAGTAGTGACACAGCCGAGTCAGACATATCGCCTCATTAGATCTAATTGGGAAAGAACCTCGCTCATCATTAGCCAGAGCTGCGGTAATTTTGGCATGCTTCCCCCAAACTGTCACCTTTAAATCACACTCACCACCAACACCACTAGCGATAAGATTAAGTTATCACTAGCAATTCATTGATAATAAAAGGAAAAATAAAAAAAGTTTTTTTATTTAGATGTATAAGAGAATAGACATGATAAAAATAACCTACTTCTTTTAGCCTGTGGATAACCTCTAGAGAGAGCCTTGTGGATAACCTGTTAATAGTTTCTGGATAAGTTTAGCTTCTGGCCACTGAGCAAAAATTGTTCACAATCTGTCCACAACAATTCACAGACTTATCCATAAGACGAACCATATATTAAGTCTATGAATTCATTGGTGTTTTAAGAGTTATTCGACTTATCCACAGGCACCCACCATAAACAACATAAATATATATATTAATTAACTGTTAATAGATAAGAGCTGTTTTGCTACAGGCAGCGTATTGGATTTCGATTTACAAAGTTAAAACTAACAAACCAGAGGTTATGTAAAACAAAACTTATGTCTTGTCGGTTTAGCCTGAAAAACGCTCCCCTTTGTTTTTTGACAAACCTATGTTTTTTATTGCACAATACGATGTCTTTGTCTTGACGGAGATCGCAGAGTCATCAGGTCATCCGGTCTTGACGCATAACACTTCATCCACATTGGATTGCAACTTATCCACAATTAATTGTTATGTAAATAAAACGACTTTGATAAATAAAACTGTTGTTTATCAATAAGTTGGTCGGTTTTTCCGCTTGTTTGAGTTTATTTGTCTTCTTTTTTATTTCATTACTCCACAGACTTATCCACAGGCTGCTTTTAAGGTGAATTCTCCCTAATCGTTGATTTACCGTGGTTTTTCAGGGGAAATCTCATATTTACTCTGCTGGGGCACTATAATGGTTGTTTTACGTTCTTATTAACGCAGCAATGAACTACACAGACTCTTTTGATGTGATCGTGGTGGGCGGTGGCCATGCTGGTACAGAGGCAGCATTGGCTGCGGCTAGAGCAGGTGCTTCCACCCTTCTACTGACTCACAATATCGATACGCTTGGACAAATGTCTTGCAATCCTTCCATAGGGGGAATTGGTAAGGGGCATTTGGTTAAAGAAATCGATGCGCTTGGTGGTGCAATGGCGATTGCAACAGATGAAGCAGGCATACAGTTTAGGATTCTTAATCAATCCAAAGGGCCCGCTGTACGCGCTACACGAGCACAGGCTGACCGTTCCCTTTATCGCGCCGCTATACGCAAAATCGTGCAACACCAGCCTAATTTGACTGTTTTTCAGCAAGCAGTAGATGATTTGATCCTTGAAGGGGATCGTGTAGTAGGGGCTGTAACGCAGATTGGTTTGCGTTTTAAGGCTAAAGCCGTTGTGTTAACTGTAGGAACATTTTTAAACGGACGTATTCACGTCGGTTTAGACAACTACTCAGGCGGTCGAGCCGGTGATCCACCCTCGATCACTCTAGCGGAGCGTTTAAAAGATTACGCTTTGCCTCAAGGTCGCCTTAAAACCGGTACGCCGCCTCGTATTGATGCAAATACCATTGATTTTTCCCGCCTAGAAGAGCAGCACGGGGACAGTAATCCGGTTCCTGTGTTTTCTTACCTAGGCAGTGCAGCAATGCACCCTAAGCAGCTGCCTTGTTGGATTACTCATACGAATGCACGCACCCATGACATCATTCGTTCTGGTTTGGATCGTTCCCCTATGTACAGTGCAGATGGAACCATCGAAGGGGTGGGGCCACGCTATTGTCCATCTATCGAAGATAAAATCCATCGCTTTGCCGATAAAGAAAGCCATCAGGTATTCTTAGAGCCCGAGGGGCTCACTAGCACAGAGATCTATCCTAATGGCATTTCTACAAGTTTACCGTATGACATACAGGTAGGCATTGTGCATAGCCTCCCTGGCTTAGAAAATGCTCGCATTATGCGACCAGGCTATGCTATCGAATACGATTACTTTGATCCACGCTCGCTCAAGCCTACTTTGGAAACCAAGGTGATTTCCGGGTTGTTTTTTGCAGGACAAATTAACGGAACCACGGGCTACGAGGAAGCTGGCGCGCAGGGACTGTTGGCAGGGGTAAATGCTGTTTTGCAAATTCGAGGCAAAGAGCCTTGGTATCCCAAGCGAAACGAGGCCTATTTGGGTGTGTTAGTCGATGATTTGATTACTCGTGGGGTAACAGAACCCTATCGTATGTTTACCTCTAGAGCTGAATATCGCTTGTCTTTACGTGAAGATAACGCGGATGTGCGTCTAACAGAAATAGGGCGTGCTTTAGGGGTTGTAGATGATAAACGCTGGGATGCGTTTAGCCGGAAAAGAGATGCCGTTGCTGCAGAAATCGAGCGGCTGAAATCAACCTGGGTTAATCCTCGACTTGTTTCACGTGAAACACAAGAGGCTGTTTTGGGCAGAACCATTGAGCGAGAATATGCTTTGCATGATTTGCTTAAACGTCCAGAGATGAATTATGAGAAATTGTTTGGTTTGGTGAGAGCCGAGGACAATACTCCAGTCTTAGAGGATTTAGGTTTAGGTAGCAAAGTAACGGATCAGGTGGAGATCGAGGTTAAATATGCTGGTTACGTGGCTCGCCAACAGGTAGAGGTCAATAAGCAGGCTACGCTCGAGGAAACAAAAATCCCAGCAGAGTTGGACTATAGTAAAATATCAGGCTTATCTAATGAGGTTGTAGCAAAACTTAAAGCTGCAGCTCCTGAAACAGTAGGGCAAGCCAGTCGTATCTCAGGAGTAACGCCGGCAGCAACCTCTTTGTTGCTTGTATATATCAAGCGTTTATCTTCTCGAGGCAAGTAATGGATATAGAGAGCTTTAGGCAGCGGCTTCGGCAGGCTGCCCAAACGCTTGGGGTGCAATTACAGGGTGATCAGATTGACACCCTGTTAACGTATCTGCAGCAAATGCAACGCTGGAACAAGACATATAACTTAACAGCGCTACGAGATCCGGAGCTAATGCTGGTCCAGCATATCTTTGATAGTCTCTCCGTGGTGCCGCCTATACAAGCCATTGCGGCAGCACAAGGTAAAACCGAGCTAAAAATTGTAGATGTGGGATCAGGAGGGGGATTGCCTGGAGTCGTGCTGGCCACCAGTTGTTCCACGTGGAACGTACACTGTATAGATGCTGTGGAAAAGAAGATGGCTTTTGTGCGTCAGATGTCAGCAGTGCTTGGGTTAAGTAATTTGCAGGCACATCATGTACGTATAGAAAAAGCTGAGCCTTTTGAGGCGGATATAGTAATATCTAGGGCATTTGCTTCGTTAGTTGATTTTGTTAATTTGTCTGAAAGGCATGTGGGTGCAACGGGCCAGATATTGGCCATGAAAGCTAAACATCCTACAGATGAAGTGGCGGAGCTTGAAGAGAAAACAAACTGGCGTGTTGACCGCATAGAAGAGTTAATCGTGCCAGAGTTGCAAGCTGATCGTTGTCTAGTCTATTTGAAAAAGGTAGGGCATGAGCGCTAAAAAACAAGGTTATATCTTTTGCGTTGCAAACCAGAAGGGTGGTGTAGGCAAAACCACTACTACGATTAACTTAGCCGCTGCTTTGAGCGCACTGAAGAAAAAGGTCTTACTGATAGACTTAGACCCTCAGGGTAATGCCACGATGGGTAGTGGTATTGATAAAAATAGCGAGGAACTTAGCATTTATCAGGTTTTGATTGGTGCTAATACTATTGCTGAGTGCAAACAACGTTCCGAGTCAGGCGGTTATGATGTACTGGGGGCTAATAGAGAGTTATCCGGCGCGGAAATAGACTTAGTGCAAATGGAGAAGCGAGAGCAGCAGCTCAAACAAGCACTGGTTCATTGCCAGGCGGATTATGATTTTATTTTAATCGACTGTCCGCCTACCTTGTCTTTGTTAACGTTAAATGGTTTGGCCGCTGCACATGGAGTGATCATTCCTATGCAGTGTGAATACTTTGCTCTAGAAGGCTTATCAGATTTAGTTAATACCATTAAACGAGTCTATCGCAATATTAATGATGATCTGGAACTGATAGGGCTTTTGCGTGTCATGTTTGATGGGCGTATCACATTGCAACGCCAGGTATCTGAGCAAATTGAAGAGCATTTTGGCGATAAGGTGTTCAACACCAAAATACCTCGAAATGTACGATTAGCAGAGGCACCTAGTCATGGTATGCCAGGAGTGGTGTACGACAAGAACTCTACAGGCGCCAAGGCCTATATGGAGTTTGGGCGAGAGTTAATTAAGCGCTTAAAGAAAAAGACTAAATAGGAATAAAGATGGCAACAACACGCAAACCAAAAGGATTAGGTCGGGGCTTAGAGGCATTGTTAGGTGCTGATGCGGCTGCTATTGATGAACTGGGAAAACGTCCAGACTCCATAGAAGGGGTGCAGTCCATTCCGTTAAAACAAATTCAAGCCGGTAAATATCAGCCTAGGACCCTGATGGATGAGGGGGCTTTGAATGAGCTTGCTGAATCTATTAAAAGTCAGGGGCTGATGCAGCCTATATTAGTACGTCCTATTAAAAAGACAGGGCAGGTTAAGTTTGAAATTGTTGCTGGAGAGCGTCGATTTAGGGCGGCTGAAATTGCAGGTTTAAAAGAAATCCCTGCGTTGGTGCGTGATATTGCTGACAAAAATGCAGCAATTATGGGGTTGATTGAAAACATGCAACGAGAGGACTTAAACCCTCTCGAAGAAGCGCATGGGGTCAAACGGTTAATTGACGAGTTTAACTATACACACGAACAAGCCGCTCAAGCCATCGGACGCTCCAGGTCTGCCACCAGTAATTTATTGCGATTAATTCATTTGGCTGAACCTGTGCAGACTATGTTGTTAGCAGGTGATATCGACATGGGGCACGCGCGTACCTTATTGGCCGTGGAGCCAGCTTCCCAGATTCTTTTGGCTAACGAGGTCGTGGCTAAACGATTGTCCGTACGAGAAACGGAACGCCTGGTTGCCCGTTTTTTAAATGGGGAATTAACTACCTCTAATGCTGCGCCGCAGCAAAAGAAAGTAGAAAATGCGGATGTAAAACGTTTTGAAACACTTTTGGCAGATTATCTAGGGACTAGCGTAAGCATTAAAGCGAATGCAAAAAACAAAGGGTATTTGCAAATCTCTTTTCAAAACTGGGAACATCTAAATGACCTCTTAGAAAAGCAGGGGTTGCATAAACTATTCACTGAATAGTTTAAAAACAAATAAAAAAAACCTTGGTGTTTATAGCATCAAGGTTTTTTTTTATCTTTTGATAAAGATTATTAAACATATGATCTATAATCGGATCGTGTAACAGAATGTATGGCTGTAACCGATTTTATTATTCTTGTCATGAGCAAGGAGGGGATGTATGTTTAAATCTATAACAAACTTTTCTGTGCGCTTAGTAGAGCGTTATCTACCCGATCCGTATATTTTTGTCATTATTCTGACATTAATAGCAGGAGGAGCCGCATTCATCGGGGAACAAAAAACTCCGATGGAAATCATCAATATGTGGGGAGATGGCTTCTGGGGCTTGCTCAGTTTTGCCATGCAGATGTTATTGGTGTTGGTGGCCGGTTATATGTTGGCCAGCACGCCAGCGGTACGTAAAATTCTCGCTACCTTAGCCTCTGTGCCTAAAAGCCCCGGCGCAGCCATCATTATGGTAACTATGGTTGCTTTGGCTGCAGACTGGGTGAACTGGGGCTTTGGTTTGGTTGTCAGCGCGTTATTCGCTAAAGAACTGGCGCGAAAAGTCAGAGTGGACTATCGACTTTTAGTGGCCAGTGCCTATTCTGGTTTTATTGTATGGCACGGTGGTTTGGCTGGTTCTATTCCGCTGACCATTGCGACCAAAGGCCACTTCCACGAAGATAAAATGGGAATTATCCCTACCGGGGATACGATTTTCTCTACGTTTAACCTCCTTATCGTATTAGGGATGTTTATCATCGTGCCGTTGGTTAACCGCATGATGATGCCAGACGAGAAAAACAGTGTTTATATTGATCCCTCTCTTCTAAATGATGATATAAGCGCTAGGCATGAAGAGAAAGACACGCGTCCAGCTGCTCGTTTAGAAAATAGCCGTATTCTCGCCATGCTGATCGGGTTTTCCGGTTTGGCTTACTTATTTAATTACTATGTGATTAAAGGTGCGGGCCTAAACCTGAACGTGGTTAACTTTACCTTCGTGATGTTAGCGGTGGTTTTGCACGGTAACTCTCGTAATCTGCTGAATGCCCTCGACGAGGCGATTAAAGGTGGGGCGGGTATTGTGATTCAGTTCCCGTTTTATGCTGGGATTATGGCGATCATGGTTCAGTCTGGCTTGGCGGCATCTATGTCAGATTGGTTGGTTTCCTTTGCTTCTGCTACTACATTGCCATTCTGGTCGTTTATTAGCGCTGGTTTGGTTAATATTTTTGTGCCTTCCGGTGGTGGCCAATGGGCGGTACAAAGCCCGGTGGTTATTGCTGCAGCACAATCTTTAGATGCTGACTTGGCTCGTGTTGCTATGGCTGTGGCGTGGGGGGATGCTTGGACTAACCTCTTGCAGCCTTTCTGGGCTTTGCCTGTATTGGCTATTGCTGGATTAAAAGCAAAAGACATTATGGGTTTTTGCTTGATTCAGCTGTTTGTGACCGGCTTGTTCATTTCCATTGCATTAACCTTCTTTTAAAGCGGGCCTGCGTTATGGTTTGCTTTAATTTAAGTCGAACAGCACGACTCTATATATAGAGAGTAAAACAAAGCCAAAAAGCCGCGTTCGGATGTTTTTCCCGAACGCGGCTTTTTTTATGGTTTTGTCTTGACAGTCTTTGTTTTTGTCTTCATAATACTACTTTTGGTTGATTACAAAGATCAAAACCAAAAACAGCCAAAAATAGCTTGACAGTTCAAAACTGCTCAGGCACAATCACATATCTAATCAGGTGGGATACCCAAGTGGCTAACGGGGGCAGACTGTAAATCTGTTGGCTTACGCCTACGTAGGTTCGAATCCTACTCCCACCACCAAATTTCATATAGTTGCGCTTGAACAGTGTACGGGTGTGAATGAATCGCCTGCGGGTGTAGCTCAATGGTAGAGCAGAAGCCTTCCAAGCTTAAGACGAGGGTTCGATTCCCTTCACCCGCTCCACAACTATATAAATTTGCCCATGTGGCTCAGGGGTAGAGCACTCCCTTGGTAAGGGAGAGGTCGCGCGTTCGATTCGCGCCATGGGCACCATTCTTATCTATATCTAATCAAGTCTACTAATTCCCTTCAGGAGTCTGTGCCATGGCTAAAGGCAAGTTTGAACGGACCAAACCGCACGTCAACGTCGGCACTATTGGTCACGTTGACCACGGTAAAACAACATTAACCGCTGCAATTTGTACAGTTCTAGCCAAAGAATACGGTGGCGAAGCACGCGATTACGCACAAATTGATGCTGCTCCTGAAGAGAAAGCACGCGGTATTACCATTTCTACATCACACGTAGAATACGAAACACCAGATCGTCACTACGCACACGTAGACTGTCCTGGTCACGCTGACTATGTTAAAAACATGATCACTGGCGCGGCTCAAATGGACGGCGCTATCTTGGTGGTTTCCGCTGCTGACGGCCCTATGCCTCAGACACGTGAGCACATCTTGCTAAGCCGCCAAGTTGGCGTACCTTACATTGTTGTGTTCTTGAACAAAGCCGACATGGTGGATGACGAAGAGCTATTGGAATTGGTTGAAATGGAAGTTCGTGAACTTCTATCCAGCTACGAGTTCCCTGGCGATGACACACCCATCATCAAAGGTTCCGCTAAACTAGCCCTAGAAGGCGACATGGGTCCTTTGGGTCACCCTGCTGTTCTAGAACTAGCTAAAGCACTAGACTCTTACATCCCCACACCTGAGCGTGCTGTGGATGGTACCTTCTTGATGCCTGTAGAAGACGTGTTCTCTATTTCCGGTCGCGGTACTGTTGTAACCGGTCGTATTGAGCGTGGTGTGATTAAAGTCGGTGAAGAGATCGAGATCGTTGGTATCCGTGACACCGTTAAGTCCACATGTACTGGCGTTGAGATGTTCCGCAAATTGCTAGATCAAGGTGAAGCGGGCGATAACGTGGGTGTACTACTACGTGGTACTAAACGTGAAGACGTAGAACGTGGTCAGGTTCTAGCTGCTCCTGGTTCTATCAAGCCTCACACTGACTTCGCTGCTGAAGTCTACATCTTGTCCAAAGAAGAGGGTGGTCGTCACACGCCATTCTTTAAAGGCTACCGTCCTCAGTTCTACTTCCGTACAACTGACGTAACCGGTACGATTGAACTACCAGAAGACAAAGAAATGGTTCTACCTGGCGATAACGTTGCCATGAACGTTTCCTTGATCGCTCCTATCGCTATGGAAGAAGGTCTACGTTTCGCGATTCGCGAAGGTGGCCGTACCGTTGGCGCTGGCGTGGTAGCTAAAAT
>DUNB01000045.1 GCA_012839585.1 Alcaligenaceae bacterium
ATTATTTGACTCCTAAATCGTTTAAAATCGTGAACAGCACAACGCAAAAACTTATTGGACTTCCCACGGTCTCCAGTGGACTGAGGGTGATCTCACCCTTAAATTAACAGCGCTAGCAAGTAGAAAGCTCACTTTAGCTCTCTCTAAGCCTGACTCTGAATGCCCAGAAATAACTAACCTTATTTCTATAAAAACTTCTCAGCTATTGAGCGCTTACCCTTTGGACTAGACGTTTCTAAAACTCCGTTCTCAGGGTAGTAGCAACCTGTTACAACTAAGTCAGAATCGCCAATCACTACCACAACACGGAGCTCTGTACCGTCATCCCATGTGTCTCGAACCTCTGCTTTAATCGCCTCACCACACAGCTCAAAGTCAAACTTTCTTCTTGCGTCGCGGTAATTGGCGATAGCAGTCATAATCAAGGTTTTAGCAATCGTATCTCTTTTTTTCTTCGAGAGCATATTCAATGACCATTCTTTGATTGGTCCGTACATACCGCTATTATTCATCGCCTCAAGAATTTTTCGTATATGACTTCCGGTATGCTGATTCACTATTATTGACGAGCGCGAACCGTGTGGACAACCGAGAAGATTTGTTCTTATATTCCACCAAGTTTCTGCAACTTCAGCGTTATGAGCATCTTTAACCATTTCTTGTACACACCAAGCAAGAGCATCCCTGCTGCGTATAGTGCCATCCCCTTCCAGCACAACATCAACCGCTTGAACAACTACTGGGTATGCGTTATCACTATATAAAACAGCATCCAAGCGATAGGCTTGAAGCCCTGTCACTGCGTTTACATTATTTACTAACTGGTCTGCTTTAGCTTCATCGTAAGGGCAGGTTACAAAACCTTTTATAAACAAAACAGTATGATCCACACCCTTGTATGCAGGTAGGTTCTGCAAAGATGCACCTCTTAGGCCGTCTTGTGGCGGGTTGGTCAAAATGGGGTGCCAATCGGGGTACACATCTACGGAATTACCCAACTCTAGCAAAAGCTCCTCAAAAGCCGCTTGACCTGCTTCAGGATCACTCAAGTTTCTAGTTAAGTATCGTAATGAATGCGCGTTATTTTCTGCTACAGCGTAAGCGCCCTTAAATCAGCATCTTTTAAGCCAACCTATACAGCTTCACACTAATACCTGTCTTTTTCAAAGAGGTATTAGCGATGAAATCACAAGAACGTCAGCAGTTTTGGCAACAGCATGTTGATGCTTGGCAGGCATCGGATTTATCCGGTGCGGCTTTTTGTAAACAGCATGAGCTGAACTATGCGCAGTTTAATTATTGGCGTAAGAAGCTTCTGTAATCCCCCCTCAAAACCACAGCAGCTATTTGTAGAAAATTCCATTAATATGAACTCAAGGAGTTTTCTATGCGTAAATCAAAATTCACTGAGAGCCAGATTATGGCAATTCTCAAACAAAATGAGGCTGGAGTTCCAGTCCCTGAACTATGCCGTGAGCATGGTATTAGCTCAGCTTCGTTCTACAAGTGGCGTTCAAAATACGGCGGCATGGACACTTCGCTCATGAAACGCATGAAAGAGCTTGAAGAAGAGAACCGTCGGCTCAAAAAAATGTATGCCGAAGAGCGTCTTAAAGCTGAGATTCGATTGGAAGCTCTTGAGGGAAAGCTCTAAAGCCATCCCTGCGCAAGGAGATGGCGAAAGAGGCGATAATCAAACATGCCATCAGCATTCGCCTTGCTTGCAGCTGTCTAGGTATTAGCGAGAGCTGTTTTTACTATCAAAGCAAGCTTAATGCTGAGAACGAGCAGATTGCTGATTGGCTGCTTCGATTAACCGACAATAAAAAGCGCTGGGGATTTGGCCTATGCTTCTTGTACCTGCGTAATGTCAAAGGTTTTAAATGGAACCATAAGCGCGTTTACCGCATTTACTGTGAGCTGGAGCTGAACTTGCGTATCAAACCCAGAAAACGCATCAAGCGAGATAAGCCTGACGCGCTGAGCGTTCCAACGACTATTAACGATGTCTGGTCAATGGATTTTATGTCAGACAGTTTAGCCAGTGGCCGCAGCATCAGAACCTTTAATGTCATCGATGATTTTAATCGCGAATGCTTAGCTATAGATGTTGATTTATCTTTGCCTAGCGCACGAGTTATTCGATCGTTAGAGCAAATCATTGAATGGCGGGGTAAGCCAAACACAATACGCTGTGACAATGGCCCTGAGTACATCTCTGAAACAATAAAGGACTGGGCTAAAGAGCAGCAAATTACCTTGCAGTATATCCAGCCAGGCAAACCGACACAGAATGCTTATGTTGAGCGTTTTAACCGAACAGTGCGTCATGAATGGTTAGATTTAAACATCTTTGACAGCATTGAACAGGCTCAAGAACTTGCTACACAATGGCTTTGGAGGTATAACAACGAACGCCCTCACACTGGCATCGGAGGAGTACCGCCAAGGCAGTTATTACAGGCAGCTTAAATTCTACAAATGAGCACTGTGGAAAATGGGGGGATTACAGTTGTGTCTCTGGCTCTATTGGGAACGCTGGTTGCCGTATTTAATATGTTTATCACTAGCGCTAAGCTGCAAAAGCAGGCCCTGATCGAGAGTACATTACAAAGCAACGAGGCTTACGCCTCTAAATTAGCGGATAGTACCCAGCTGTTTTTAGAAAATACGCAGTTAGAACTTGCTTATAGTGCGAATGAAATTGCCAAACACTGGCCTGACCACTCTTATTTCGAAGAGGAGGTCTCTCGATTATCGGAAAAAAACCGTGTCTTTAACTCGGTGGTCTTTACGAATGAAAGCGGAATTGTGCTCTCCAGCTCAGACCGAGCAAGCGAGTTACGAGGACAAGTACTCCGATCCCCTGGCAATATACAAGCCTTAGCAGAGCGCCGCCCGCTCATGAGTCAACCTTATGAATCGCAAATTGGCAATCTTCTCGTTTTAATTTCACATCCCGTTTATCACAATGATGGTCGTTATTTGGGTTATATCGGTGGCACCATTTACCTAGAAGAAGACAACATCCTAAGCCGTCTACTCGACGAACATCACTATAAGGATGGCTCCTATACCTATGTGGCTGATAGTCATAGACGCTTACTCTACCATCCTGACAAGAGCCGCTTAGGGACCACAGTCGAGGCTAACACCGCCATCTCTCTGGCGCTTAGTGGCGCAACAGGAGCCCTCCGAATAGTGAACAGTAAAAACATCGAAATGCTCAGCGGCTATGCCTATATCCCCGCTGCCCAGTGGGCCGTAGTGTCACAACGTCCAATCGAATCAACACTGCAAGCCCACGAGGGCTTAATGCGTAAAATCTTCCTGCACAGCTTACCGTTTAACCTAGGGATATTAGCGTTGATTTGGCTCTGTGGTTGGTGGATTTCTAATCCGTTACGCCAACTGGCTAGAAATGCAAAAAACATGAAACAACGTGCCACCATCCAACGCATAGAGCGTATCCCCACCTGGTATTTCGAAGCCAATGAGCTCAAGAAGGCTTTTTTATATGGCTTGCAAAACATCCATGACCATGTAGGGCAATTACGTCAAGACGTGCACACAGACCCACTAACAGGCTTGCATAATCGACGTTCTCTAGAACATATTTTAGAAAAATGTGAGCGTTCAAACACGCCTTTTGCCATTATTTATCTAGACATTGATCACTTTAAACGAGTCAATGACACCTATGGTCATGATATCGGGGACGAGGTACTCAAAGAGCTAGCACTCATCATGCAACATAGCTCAAGAGAGCAGGACCTCTCTATTCGGTTGGGTGGCGAGGAGTTTCTGGTGTTCCTGCCCGACTGTCCATTAAACAGAGCCTCGGAGATCGCCGAACGACTGCGTATCAACGTAGAAAACCATCCTTTCGAGCAGGTGGGACACATCACTATTTCCTTAGGTGTTGCGGCTTGGCCTGCGCACCATCACGATACCGCCTTTGTATTAAAATTAGCGGATAATATGATGTATGCCGCTAAACAAGGCGGACGCAATCAGGTGCGCACCGCTCCGGTGTCAGAATTAACGAACTCTGACGCCTAAGCTCTACGCTAAAACCATTAAAGCACCATCTCGCACCTGTTTTTACGGTAGACTTTGTAGTCTATGACTCTGAACAACTCCAACTTTCGCTTTCTACGTAGTGACCAAGATTGCCTCTACTTGCAAGGCGAGTGGGTGTTGCGCAATTATCGGGAACTTTGTGATGAAATCCGTCGCTTTTCCCAGAATGATTCGCAATACAGCACTCTGGATTTCTCTGGCTTAGATCAACTCGATACCGCTGGGGCGGAGCAACTGTGCGAGCTCATTACACCGGAACGTCTCGAGGAACGACTCGATCATGCCAATGCGCTCACTGCGGAAAGAGAAGCCTTATTACGTACGGTAGCGCGTGCGCTTAGCACCCAAGACCAATTACCTCCCAAACCTTCTGAATCGGCGATAGGTGATTTTTTTGTACGTATTGGCGTAGCCACCCAACGGTTCTGGCAGCAGTCTCTTGAGCTCACCGCTTTTATTGGCTTAACACTAGAAACCCTATTTTTTAATATGTTGCGCCCTAGCCGTTGGCGCGTCACCGCGATCGTAGCGCAAATCGAAGAGACCGCCTTTAACGCGGTACCAATTATTTTTCTGCTGACCTTTTTAGTCGGGGCAGTGATCGCCTTTTTAGGGGCGACCATCCTGGCGGATTTCGGCGCCACAATTTATACGGTTAATTTGGTTGGCTTTTCCTTTTTGCGCGAATTTGCCGTCTTATTAACGGCCATTTTGATGGCAGGACGAACCGCCAGCGCCTTTACCGCACAAATTGGCTCCATGAAAGCCAACGAAGAAATTGATGCCCTACGTGCACAGGGACTAAACCCGATGCTCATTCTCGTTATCCCTCGTGTTTTGGCCATGCTCATTGCCATGCCTCTGTTGACCTTTATCGGCATGATCGCGGGTATTTTTGGTGGTGCCTTAGTCTGTATGCTGACCTTGGACATTTCGCCCACGATGTTTATCGACCTTTTCAAAGAAAGCGTCTCCGCCCGACATTTTTTCCTCGGCATGGCCAAAGCCCCTATTTTTGCCTTTTTAATTGCTGTGATCGGTTGCTTACAAGGCTTTAAGGTCACGGGCAGCGCGCAGTCAGTGGGGGAAAGAACCACCGCAGCCGTTGTGCACTCCATTTTCATTGTGATCTTATTGGATGCTATGGCAGCGCTCTTTTATATGGAAATGGGGTGGTAAATGCAGCAATCAACGACACCAACCCAAGTTCACATCGACAAAAAAGCCAAGCAAAAAGAACGCCAAACTAATGAGCCTATCATCCAAGTGCGTAACTTAGTGAATCGCTTTGGCACGCACACAGTCCATGAAAATCTGGATATGGATGTTTATCCAGGTGAGATTGTAGGGGTGGTAGGTGGTTCAGGATCGGGGAAATCCGTTCTACTGCGCTCTATTTTGGGGTTACGTCCCCCTACCGAGGGGGATGTGACGGTCTTTGGGCAAAAAATTGCCGATCTCAATGCGGACGACCGTTCAAAATTAGAACGCCGCTTTGGTGTGTTGTTCCAGCAAGGGGCTCTGTTTTCCTCATTAACGGTGGTAGAAAATATCGCCATGCCGTTAATTGAACACGCTGGCTTAAACCGCGAAGAAGCCGAAAAGCTCGGCAGGCTCAAAATGGCCTTAGCCGGATTACCCGCCAACGCCGCCAACAAATACCCATCGGAGCTGTCTGGGGGCATGATCAAACGAGCCGCCTTAGCACGTGCCTTAGCCCTAGACCCTGAAATTTTATTCTTAGATGAACCTACCGCTGGCCTAGACCCCATTGGCGCCAGCGACTTTGATCAACTTATCCTAACCTTACGAGACGCTCTGGGTTTAACCGTGTATTTAGTGACACACGATTTGGACACGCTTTACACCATCTGTGATCGCGTGGCCGTACTTTCGCAAAAACGCGTCATTATTAACGATAGCTTGGACGTGGTCGAACAATTTGACGATCAGTGGGTCCAGGATTATTTCCAAGGCCCGCGCGGACGTGCCGCCTTCCAAGCTGAAACCCGACGTCAGGAGAACCTGTAATGGAACCACGCGCACATCATATTTTGATTGGCGTTTTCACTCTTGTGATAGCTATCGGTGCTATTTTATTTGCATTGTGGCTAGCTAAAACAGGCAGTGACAATAAAACCAAGGACTATACCGTGGTGTTTACCGAGGCCGTACGCGGTCTCAGCCGTGGTGGTGCTGTGCAATACAACGGCATTCGCATTGGTGAGGTCACAAAGTTAGAGCTAGATCCCAAAGACATACGTCGCGTACTCGTTAGCATTACGATCCAAGAAAGCATCCCTGTTAAAACGGATACAAAGGCTCGCTTAGCGCTCACAGGTATCACCGGCACCTCTGTCATCGAACTAACCGGCGGCTCACCAAACAGCCCTGATTTAGTGGATGAAGACCTAACGGATAACTACCCTGCTTTTATCATGGCCACCCCATCCCCCATCGCTGAACTCATGGCAGGGGGCGAGGAACTGATCACCAATGTGTCTGAACTATTGATCAACGCCAACGCCTTTTTATCTTCGGATAATGCAAAACGTATCGGAAACAGTATCGAGCAGTTAGAGCGACTTTTAGAGCAACTCGCTGATGGTTCAGAAGGCTTGCCTGAGCTGTTTGCCTCGCTAAACCGTGCCAGTGTAGAGGCCGAGAAAATGCTCAGCGAAACGCGTACGCTGATTACTAAAGATGGAAGCGGCGCTTTTGCCAAAGCCAGTGAGGCCATGCAAAGCCTAAACAAAACCACCCAAGAGCTACAAAAAATTGTGGCGGATAATGCCCCAGCTATTCAGCAAGGAACACAAGGTTTCTCGCAACTGGCCCCCGCTATGCAAGAGTTACGCCAGACCTTAAGCCATATTAAAAATATCACTCAAGAACTACAGAACAATCCTAGCGATTACCTCTTGGGTGGCGATAAGCTACAGGAGTTTCAACCATGATGCGTCTATCACTACGCCCTCTTTTAGGGGCAGCGGCCCTTGGCACAGCGGTGCTATTGAGTGGTTGCTCCATCTTGCCTAAATCTGAGCCACAGGCCCGCTATAACCTGCCTGCCAGTCCCTTGCAGCAGATGACCACAACAAAAAACGTCTCGCTCTACGTGGCCGCCCCACAGGCCAATCGTTTAGTAAACAGTAACCGGGTACTGGTCCAACCTACGGGTGCGGAAATCCAGATCTATAAAAACACACAATGGGCCGATAACGCCCCCATTTTGTTACGCGAGCGTTTGGTCCAAGCCTTTAACGATGCTCAGTTATTCAAAGCCATTAGTTCTGATGCGGCACTAAAAACCGATTTGGCCTTAGAGAGCTACTTGCGGCATTTCCAGGTGCAATATCAAAACGAGCAGCCCGTGATTCTGGTGCAATTAGATGCTCAGCTGGTTGATCGCAAGGATGCCTCTATCCGTCGCACGCAACGTTTCAACATCTCTCAACCCGCCACAGATACCTCTGTGTCCGCGATCATTGATGCCTTTGGACTAGCCAGCGACACCTTGAGCCAACAACTGCTTACGTGGTTAGCACAATCTTAATGCATGACGATGTAGCTCACAGCTAACCTTTCACCGTTATGACATCCACAAAAAACCCGCAATCTTAGATTTTCATCTGCTTTTGCGGGTTTTTTAATTGAGTCGGGTCGTAGCCCGGCACCGATCACATCGATAAGCCGGCGCTTTGATTTTAAGCTGTTACAGCAACAACATGACAGCCAAATCGTCTAGCCTTGGAAACGACCAAATTTGCCTTGCCAATACAGCAAAGGATCCACTGTTTGATCAGCACTGCGCACGTATTCCACCGCACCTAACACCAGGGCGTGACTATGACGGATGATAATTTCACTGACTCTACAGGCAAAAACGGCGGGGGCATCGTCTAATAACCACACGCCATTGTGCTGAGTCCAGTTTGCGTTTTCGTAGCGTTGAGCGCCTTTTACCCCGCCTACACCAGCAAACTGCAAGGCCACCTGCTGTTGTTCTAGGGCCAGCACATTCACACCAAATAAGCCGCTCTTTTCAATAAGAGGCCAAGCTGAGGTGTCTTGGTTAATACAGACTAAAAGCTCGGGGGGATCCGCGGCAACTGAGGTAACAGAAGTGGCAGTCAGCCCCGATTTCTGCCCCTGATGTTCTGCTGTAATCACACAAGCCGCCCCAACAAGATGGCGCATGCCCTGCTTGTAACTCGTGCTATCTGCAACAGGAAAAGTAGTATCAGTGGTCATAAGGAAATATCATCACAAAAAAGCGTATAACTCATTTTAACAGCTAAGAAAAAAATGGCTGCAAAACTCCTGTCTTTTCGGGTTTTGCAGCACCTAATAGCTAGCGGTTACTTATTGACGAATACCACGTTCTTTTAGAATGGGGAGAACCTCATCGCGGAAATACGGGAACTCTTTAGCATAATCAAAGAAAGACAGCGTCGTACCGCGGAATCCCACCTCGTGCAAAGCGCAAATCTTATCTGCCACCTGCTCGGGTGTCCCCACCAACGGGAAACCTCCGTGCCCTACTGTCATACGCTCACGAATTTGTGCTAGCAACTCGTGCGGGAAAGAGTGCGCATGCGCAAACTGTAAGTTCACTAGGTTATCCACTGCGCCAGTGTCTGCGTTATCTAGCATACGCTGCCATTCGGCCTCGGCTTCTTCTTGGGTAGGACGACAAATTACGTGCGAGAAGGTCATTACATCCACATTGCGACCTTTTTCCGATGCCATTTGTTTTAGTTCCACCACCTCTTTGCGGGAGCGCTCTAGCTCCATGGCTGGAGTAAACAAAAAGTTCGCGTTGCTGCTGGCAAAGTCACGGCCTTGACCTGAGCCTGCCGCATTAAAGATCGGTGGGTGATAATCAGGACGTGGGTCACCATGCACCTGATGCAGATTGAAGTATTTACCCTCCCAATCAAAACGACCTTCATGGTCCCAGAGTTTACGCACAATATCAAACCACTCTTGGGCATAGCCGTAACGGGTCTCATGATCATTAGGCAGTTCTAAGCCTAAGGCATCGTACTCGGGCTTGTTCCAACCTGCCACAATGTTCAGGCCCACACGATTACCACTCATTTGTGCCATGGTGGCAATTTGCTTAGCCAAAACCACGGGATGATTCGCTACGGTGTGCACCGTGGCAAACACATTAATGTTTTTTGTATGCGCCAAAAGAGCTGTAGCCCAGGTCACGGTCTCTAGCACGTAACCATGGAAGTCTGTTTCCCCGCGATACCCCACCCAACGGGCAATGGGCAGCATGAAATCAATGCCGGCGTCATCTAACATCTGAGCTAACTTTAGGTTGCTCGCCCAAGTAGCATCCCAACGCTCAGGCAGTTTAGAAACCGTCATCCCGCCACTGCAGTTGCTTGCAAAGGTTCCTAATAAAAAATGATCTTTAGCTAAAAGGCTATTTTGACTCATGGTTGTCTCCGGCTAAACAAAACGATGTAATTACTATGTTTTGATTCTAGAGACCAGTCCGGCCCTGCTGCTATCAAAAAACTGCAGCACTATCTAAATAGTGCAAGTGAATTCACTAGTGAAAACCATAGGCAAAAAACGCGCTAAACCCCTTGTTAATACTCAGTAAATGTACTAATAGATTAGACCTAAAATAATGAGTACTATAGGAATTAGATCTTCTTTTCCGGAGTAGATATGCAGCATATCCTTCATCGTTATGCTCAACTGCAGTCTACCGATTTAGACCAGGTTCAGGCACACGTTTCCTCTGTCTTATGCCCTCATGAATTACAGCTCTATAGCGGGCATCAGGCTTTAAACACCGAACTCTACTATCGCCCCGCGCCACGGCTGGGCTTTGGTCGTTTACGTTATGGTGCGGCAGTACACATTCGCCCCCAACCTCTTAAAGACTTTTATCTGCTACAAATCCCCATTCATGGTCACGAGCAAATTCAGCTAAACAACCAGCGTTTTGATTATGACCTTGAGATAGCCTCTATGCTCAACCCCGATCAAGTATTCCAAATGCAGCATAGCGATCAGGCAAACAAACTCTTCGTACGGGTCTGCAGACGTAGCCTAGAGCGCTTTTTTAACGATCACTACAAGCGCCCAATGCAGGGCACGCTACAATTCGCCCCCTTACAACACCTCAAACAAGGGGCAGGTCAAAGCCTGTGGCATATACTGCAATGGCAGTTCTCAGAGGCCTCTGATGGCGTTTTATTTGATAACCCACAAGCCATACAGCGTCTAGAGGACACCTTTTTTGCGACCTTACTCGATATTTGGCCTCACAACCAATTAGAAATCCCAAATCATCGCGTCACACCGCATGTAATCAAACAGGCTAAAGATCATATTCAACAGCATCTGGCTTTGCCCCTAACAGTAAGTGCTATAGCTGATGCGGTGGAAATCAGTACCCGTAGTCTTTATTCAGGTTTTAAAGACTTTGTGGGACTCAGCCCCATGCAATATGTAAAACAACAACGACTACACCATGTGCATGAACAGCTCTTAGCCGCTGACCCTAAACAACAAACCGTTACGCAGATTGCCTTGCAAGCCGGCTTTACCCATTTAGGTCAGTTCGCTGTAGATTATCAGCGCCAGTTTGGAACCAAACCCTCTCAGACTTTGCAGAGTAACGACTGAGACTCTAGGTTTTTCACCATCACATAACCCATTTTGATCGGGGGATATGCCATATTCTTATGGTTATTTTTCAATGGCTTATCTCAAAAATAAGTATAAACCCTATGACGCAAAACCAATGCTTTAACTGTAATATATTTATTCATAAACATATGAATATAAAAGCTTCTCTTTAGCTACACAGGAACGATTATGCTTAACAAAACTGCTCGCTTTGTCCTAGGGGCTACCCTTGCCCTCAGCGCCTTTGGCGCCCAAGCCTCCGAAGCCACACTAAAAGCGGTCTCGGCATTTAACCAAGACGCTTTTTACTCTGAGCGTTTCAACGCCTTTGTAGAAAAAGTAAATAACGAAGGTAAAGGCATTTTACAAATTCACGTAGTAGGTGGCCCAGAGTCCATTCCTACCTTCGAAATCGGTAATGCCGTACGTTCCGGTGTGGTGGATTTTGCGAACAGCAGCGCCGTATTCCACGCCAACTTGGTTCCTGAAGCCTTAGCCATGACCTTAACTGATCGTCGCATGAGCGAATTGCGCGAAAACGGTGGTCATGCACTGATGGACAAACTCCACCAAGACAAAGCCAACATGCTTTGGCTAGCTCGCGTCACCGATGGTTTGCAATACCACCTGTACGTTAATAAAGAGATTGATAAAGCCGATCTAAAAGGCTTCAAAATCCGCAGTACTCCTGTGTACCTCGCTTTGTTACGCACACTGGGCGCCACCGCATTACAAATTGCTCCCGGCGAAACCTATACCGCCCTTGAGCGTGGCGTAGTAGACGGTTACGGCTGGCCTTCTGTGGGTCTGCTCGACCTAGGTTGGCAAGAAAAAACCAAATACCGCGTAGAGCCTGGTTTCTACAACGTTGAGGTCAGCTTCTTTATGAACAAAAACAGCTGGGAAAAACTTAACGACGAGCAAAAAGCTTTCTTACAAAAGCAAATCGAATGGGTTGAGTCTTTAAACGAAGCTGAATTGGCTCGTGGCGAACAAGAAAAACAACGTCAAGAAGACGCTGGCGTTAAGGTCTTAAAGCTCTCTGACGAGGCTTCCGCTGACCTAATCAACAAGGCTTACGCTTCTGGCTGGGAAAACCTACATAAAGTTAGCCCAAAAAATGCAGCTGAAATTGAGCGCTTATTTGGCAAAGATCCTGCCTAATCAGCTCTTAATTTTGAATTAAAAGAAGGCATCGTGTTGTAGCTAACGATGCCTTCTTCCCTTTATTTTGTTTTATAGGTTGAATCATGTCCGATACACCTGCCCCCAGCGCAAATCGCTTATACCATCTGGTCATGACCAGTTGTGGTGCGATAGCTGCTCTAACCTTTGGCCTGATGAGTGTTCTTGTCACCGCCGATGTGGTGTTACGAAACCTAAATATTGACCTGATCCCGGCTGGCGTAGAAATCACCGAGTACATGTTAATGATCGCGACCTTTCTCGCAGCACCTTGGTTGCTTTATCACAATGGTCACATCCGCGTCGATGTAATCGTTAACATTTTGCCCAAAGGCACACAGCGCCTCTTATCCGTGCTGTGTAATCTGATCGGACTATTCGTTTGTGGCGTGTTAGCCCAGCAGTCATTAACAGTACTCCTGGATACGCATCAACAAGGCAGTTTGGTATTTAAAGAGCTCATTTTTCCTGAATGGTGGCTCAGTGTGCCGTTACTAACAGGTGCGACCTTACTCTCTCTTGAGTTCATTCGCCGCCTTTTTCTTGATTTGCGTACAAAGGTGTAACCATGGAATGGCAATCTGCATTAGCCCTTATGCTTGGGGCATTATTCTTTTTTATGGCCATTGGTACACCCGTGGTCTTTGCCTTTTTGGCAGTCAACTTAATTGGTGCTTGGGTCTTTTTAGGCCAAGAGGCCGGCTTGTCTCAGTGGGTACGTAATACCACGTCATCCATTACCAGTTTTTCGCTCACACCCATTCCCTTATTTGTACTAATGGGAGAGGTGCTCTTTCATACGGGGCTGGCTTTTAAGGCCATTAACTCCATCGAGCGCATTATTTCTCGCGTTCCTGGAAAACTCTCCATCGTCAGTATTTTAGGTGGTACCACCTTCGCGACTCTTTCTGGTTCGTCCATTGCCAATACGGCCATGATGGGCGGCGTGATGATGCCCGAAATGCAACGTCGCGGCTATCACCCTACCATGTCGATGGGTCCAATTATGGCGGTAGGTGGTATCGCGATGTTGATTCCTCCTTCTGCGCTAGCCGTGATGTTGGGTAGTTTGGCAGGCATTTCTATTGAGCGCCTCCTAATCGGCGGTATCTTGCCCGGTCTAGTCATGGCCATCGGCTTTTTAGGCTATGTGATCATTCGCAGTCGTTTACGCCCACAAGACGCCCCCTCTGACCCAGATGATGAAATCCACGTCAAAGGTTGGGAAAAATGGAAACCTTTCTTCCGTGATGTCGTGCCCCTACTCGGTATCTTTATTGCGGTTGTGGGTTCTATGTTAGCTGGCTGGGCCTCGCCTACCGAGTCTGCCGCTATTGGTGTGACAGCCTCTGTCATCGCTACCATCTTTTATGGTGCGTTAAGCAAAAAAGCCCTATGGACCAGTTTGATCGAAACCGCTAAAGTTTCTGTGATCATTCTATTTATTTTGGCCGCTTCGACTACCTTTGCTCAGCTCTTGAGTTTTTCCGGCGCCAGCACTGGTTTTCTAAGCTTAATCAAAAGCATGGAACTGACCCCCGTCACGTTAGTGCTCGGTATGTTAGCCATTCTATTAGTCCTAGGGATGGTGTTGGATCAAGTCAGTATGATGATGATCGCTTTGCCGTTTTTCATGCCCTTGGCTAATGCGGCTGGTGTGGATAGTGTGTGGCTAGGTGTGATGATTCTCATCACCTTAGAAATCGGTCTGTTAACACCGCCTTTTGGCTTGCTCTTGATTGTGATGCAAAGTGTGGTGCCACCCTCTATACGCTTGCCACAGATTTATCGTGCAGCGGTACCTTTCCTCGTCATCGAGATCGTGGTATTGGCACTGGTATTTACTCTGCCTTGGATCGCTACAGGACTACCTAATCTGATCAGGTAAACATAAAGGGAGCCTAGGCTCCCTTTATTATTTGGCTATCAGACCACTACAAGTCTTAGCGTGCTGCGCGGCTTGCACCAGAGCGAGGACCCGATTTCTTGCCAGCAAAATTACCAGGACGGCCGCCTGTAGGGCGAGCAGCTGGTTTGCCACTGCGATCACGACGAGGCTTAGCGCTTGCACCACCATTTTCAGCAGGAGCGCGGAAATCTGGACGGCTATCACCACGGGCGGCAGGACGTGTGTCATTACCGTTTGGACGGGCTGGACGGCTATCGCGGAATTCGCCAGCGGCTTTAGGAGCACCACTGTTAAAAGATGGACGACGACGGCTACCAGCACCTGCGCCACCCCCTTTACGGGATTTGAAAGTAGGACGTACTGTTTTGGTTGGCTCCAAACCTGGAATGACTTCAACAGGAATAGGCTGACCAATGAAATGTTCGATACGACGTACTTTATGACGCTCGGACACGTTAGCCAAGGTAAAGGCTAAACCATCTTTACCCGCACGACCGGTACGACCGATACGGTGGGTGTAGTCTTCGGCTTGCATTGGCAAGTCGTAGTTAATGGCGTGGCTGATACCTTGTACGTCAATACCGCGAGCGGCAACGTCAGTAGCAACCAAAACGCGTAAACGACCACGCTGTAACAAACCTAGGGTACGTGTGCGCTGACGCTGATTCATATCGCCGTGCAAAGCACCTGCGGAGAAACCTTCTTCACAAAGACGATCGGCTAACTCATCGGCACCGCGTTTGGTCGCGGTAAAGATAATGGCTTGATCCAAAGTGGCATCACGCAATAGGTGATCCAACAGTTGCTCTTTGTGATGGGTGTTATCTGCGTACAACAACGCTTGAGTGATGTTCTCGTGTTTTTGTTTTTGACCGGAAACCTCTATGGATAGAGGCTTGTTCATCATTTTGCTGGCTAGCTGGGCTACGGTACCGTCTAAGGTCGCCGAGAACAGCAGTGTCTGGCGATCAGATGGTGTGCGGGCCACAATGCTTTCGATGTCTTCGATAAAGCCCATATCCAACATGCGATCGGCCTCGTCCAACACCAAGGTGTGAACGGTGTCCAATTTAACGCGTTTGGCTTGGATATGATCCATCAAGCGACCAGGGGTAGCCACCAACACATCAACACGACGGGATAGCGCTTTTAGCTGAGCACCGTAAGGCATACCGCCCACGATCACGGCCACACGCAAGTCACGACAGTTGGAGGCATAGGTTTTGGCGGCTTCACCCACCTGCATAGCCAATTCGCGAGTTGGCGCTAGAACCAACACGGACACACCGCGCTGTTTGCTAGGGTTGGCTACGATGCGGTTCAAAGCAGGCAGCATAAAAGCCGCTGTTTTACCGCTACCCGTTTGCGCTGAAACCATTAAGTCATGGCCTTCAAGGGCTTTAGGGATAGAAGAGGTCTGAACAGGCGTTGGCTCTGTAAAACCGGCTTTTTGTAAGGCGGATAGAATAGGAGCGGCCAAACCTAGGGATTCAAAAGACATATAAAACCTTTGTCGTAAGCACGACAATAGCTGCACCAATGAACGAAAAATCATAGGCGCAAAGATTAATTGGAAAGCATCGGGCCGACCAATCAACCTAAAAAGCAAGGCATTAATATGCTAGAACAGGCTTGGGGGTCAGAAAACGCGATGACATGGCAGCAAAAGCTGCTGCAAAATGAAGATATCATTGATTAGCTTTTAAAAGCTAAGCCAACCATTAACGCATATATTTGTACTCTTGGCAAGTACTAAATGCAAAGCCCCTTATAAAAAGGGGCTCAGAGATAAAATCACGACTCGTGTTTTTATGTCATTTAGAACGGAATATCGTCATCCATGTCACCCATGCTATCCATGGGGTTGGCCTGATAATTCTGCTTGGGAGCCTGTGCAGCAGCAGGGTTAGGCTGTGCTGGGGCTGGGCGTTTTTGTTGTGGGGCATCTTGGTTGAAATCATCTGCTGGCGCAGCGCTGTAATCACCACCGCCATCACCACGACCACCTAACATTTGCATTTGATCTGCAATGATTTCTGTGGTGTAACGATCTTGACCGTCTTGACCCTGCCATTTACGTGTACGCAAGCGGCCTTCGATGTATACCGGACGGCCTTTGCGTAGGTATTCGCCGGCGATCTCTGCCAAACGGTTAAACATCACCACACGGTGCCATTCGGTTTCCTCACGGCGCTCACCGGACTGATCGCGGCTGTTGTAGGTGGTTGCAATAGATAAGTTACAGATAGCAGCGCCGTTTGCGCTGTAACGTACCTCGGGATCACGCCCTAGGTTACCCACTAAAATTACTTTATTTACCGATGCCATGATGTGTTCCTATATAAAATCTGTATGTCTGCGCTCTATTATGGGCGATTTTACACTTGCCTAACAGAGGCTAAATTTAACCAATGGTTATAACTATCAAAGTTGTGCGTTAAAGCGACGTGCACTGAGCCACCACAAAAAAGCCAACGCCGCGCCCATCCATAAGGCCCACTGTACTCCCAGCGTAGAGGCCACCAAACCACCGGCCACGCCCCCACCAAATACACCTAACGATTGGGTAGTGTTATAAAACCCCATGGCTAAACCTTTGTAATCTGCCGGAGCCACACGTGACACCAACGAAGGCTGAAGCGCCTCTAGCGTATTAAATACAGCAAAAAACAACAACAAAAATAACACCATGCCCCATAACATCGAGCTAAACCAGGGCATGAGCGCCATCACTATAGCTAAGCTAAGCACTAACCACTGTAAGGCTTTTTTATGCGCCTTATGGGTCTCGGTGTAAATCACCGCCGGCACCATAAAAGCAAAAGAAATCAAAATAACCGGCAGGTACACTTTCCAAAGACTGCCCGAGTCCAACCCGCCTACCTGAGCTAACACGCCGGGGACAACCACAAACAAGGTCATCAAAATAAAGTGCAACGCAAACACACCAAAATTCAGACGTAATAACTCTTTATGGCCCAGCACATCTCTCGCCTTAGCCTGAATAATGGGTTCAGCACGCGGGTATTCCGGAATGGCGAAGGTAGCAATTAACAAACACACAAAACCCAATAAACTAATCGCCCAAAACAAGCCCGACAAGCCGAACTGCCCCACCAACACAGGGGACAACACCAATGACACGGCAAAGGATAGGCCAATCGCCGAGCCCACCATGGCCATCGCTCGGGTACGCACCTCGGGCCGCGTCGCATCCGCCACCCAAGCCGTGATGGCAGCAGATACGGCTCCTAGGCCTTGCAACACACGGCCTACGATAATACCGTCTACACTAGTGGCCAGGGCGCTGACGACGCCGCCAATCACAAACAGCACCATCCCGCCTATGATGATCGGGCGCCGTCCCCACTTATCCGACGCGATTCCCAGCGGAATTTGCATAAGCGCCTGGGTGAGTCCGTACGCCCCCAATGCCAAGCCCACTTTCATCGCATCATTGCCACCCACGATGGATTGGGCGGCCACGGCAAAAATAGGAGTGAGTAAAAACAAACCCAACATGCGGGTAGAAAACAACAAAGCCAACAACATGCTGGACTTACGCTCTTGAGGGGTGAACTGCACCCGCTGAGGTTTTTTAGTCGGAATTTCCCTGCTAATAGACTGGCCCATGCGTCACTCAAAAATTAAAGCATTACAAATCGCTAGATACTATAAAGCGCACTATTTATCTTACCGCGCTATAGTAACAAGTTAGCCTTTTGAACATAGCACGATAAAAACGAATGGAATTGATACGTATTCGCGGTGCACGCACGCACAATTTAAAAAACATCTCTATCGATTTACCTCGACACCAACTCGTTGTGATTACGGGTCTGTCGGGCTCTGGCAAATCGTCTTTAGCCTTTGACACACTGTATGCCGAAGGTCAACGTCGCTATGTAGAAAGCCTATCCGCCTATGCGCGTCAGTTTCTGCAAATTATGGATAAGCCCGACGTGGATTTAATCGAAGGGTTATCCCCTGCTATTGCCATCGAGCAAAAGGCAGCGGGAAATAATCCGCGCTCCACCGTTGGTACCACGACCGAAATCCATGATTACCTACGCTTGCTCTATGCACGTGTGGGTACACCCCACTGTCCAACCCATCATCAACCATTGATCGCTCAAAATATAAGCCAAATGGTGGATTCGATTTTGAGTTGGCCCGCAGAAACTCGTGTCGCTATTTTAGCTCCGATTATCTATGAGCCCGACCAAGACCTCAAGGACTTAGCGCGTGGATTGCAGTCTCAGGGCTTTGTGCGTGTTCGTATTAATGGGCAAATGCAGCATCTGGAGGAGCCTTGGCCCACAGACCTGATCAATCCACAGGTAGAGGTGGTCATTGATCGACTCAAGGTCCGCCCAGAAAGCGCCCAGCGCCTGGCTGAAAGCTTTGAGACGGCCACAGGCCTCAGTCACGGCAAAGTACAAGCACTGAATATGGACACCGATACGGTGACCGGTTTCAGTCTGCACTTTTCTTGTCCCCATTGTGATTATCAGGTGGACGAACTGGAACCCCGTTTATTTAGCTTTAACAACCCTGCTGGCGCCTGCCCTGAGTGTGCAGGAATGGGCGAAACCGAGTTCTTTGACCCCGCCTTGGTGGTCGCCGTTCCCGATCTTAGCCTGGCGGGTGGTGCCATTGCAGGTTGGGATAGACGCAACGCGTTTACCTTCAACTTGCTGCAGAGCTTAGCTAACTACTACGGTTTTGATGTTGAGGATAGTTTTGACTCGTTAGACCCCAAAATCCAAACCTGTATTTTGTACGGTTCGGGCGATGAGGAAATTCCGTTCATCTACCTCACGGAAAAAGGCACCACCACCGAAAAACACCATACTTTCGAAGGCGTCATTCCCAACTTAATACGCCGTTGGAATGAAACGGACTCCTCTGCTGTCAAAGAAGAACTCGCTAAATTACGTCGCATTCACACCTGCCCAGAATGTCAGGGCGCCCGACTGAACACGGCGGCCCGCCATGTACTGTTAGGTGACAACGATCCTCAGCCCATCAATGCGGTAGAGCACCTGCCCCTAACCCAGTGTTTGGCGTGGTTTGAGCAATTACAACTGACCGGGGCCAAACAAGATATTGCGGTGCGCATCACCGAGGAAATCAAGTCTCGCCTCAAATTCTTAAACAATGTGGGCTTGGGCTATTTATCTCTAGATCGCCGTGCTAACACCATCTCCGGCGGAGAGGCACAACGTATTCGTCTGGCGAGCCAGATCGGTTCGGGTCTGACCGGTGTGATGTATGTGCTCGATGAGCCTTCCATCGGTTTGCACCAACGCGACAATGACAAACTGATCGAAACGCTGCAGCAGCTACGCGATCTAGGCAATAGTGTCATTGTGGTAGAGCACGATGAGGACATGATCCGCCTCGCGGACTTTGTAGTAGATATGGGACCGGGGGCCGGTGAACTCGGCGGCGAGATCATAGCTGCAGGACGCCCCGAAGAGGTCATGAAGGACCCCGATTCCGTCACAGGTAAATACCTGAGTGGTGAGTTATCCATTCACATTCCGCCACGCCGCCCCGTAACCGATGACACGCCCTTTTTGGAGCTCCTCGGTGCTCGGGGCCACAACCTAAAAAACGTGGACTTACGTATCCCTGCCAAGCGTTTTGTCTGTGTCACAGGCGTGTCCGGCTCAGGGAAATCCACACTGATCAACCATACCTTGGCCAAGGCCGTGTCCCAACGATTGCACCGCGCTCAAACCGAGCCGGAGCCCTTTGACGAACTAAAAGGTCTGGAACATTTCGACAAAATCATTACCGTAGACCAAAGCCCTATTGGTAGGACCCCACGCAGTAACCCCGCCACCTACACCGGTATGTTCACTCCTATTCGTGAATTATTTGCCGGGGTGCCCGAGGCCCGTATGCGCGGCTATGATCCCGGTCGTTTTTCTTTTAATGTCAAAGGGGGACGCTGCGAAGCCTGCCAGGGCGATGGCGTGGTTAAGGTAGAGATGCACTTCTTACCTGATGTCTACGTGCCCTGCGATGTGTGTCATGGCGCTCGTTATAACCGTGAAACGCTAGAGGTCCTGTATAGAGGCAAAAGCATCAGCGAGGTCTTAGATCTTACCGTGGGCCAAGCCATGGCCTATTTCGAAGCCGTTCCCACGATTGCACGCAAGTTGCAAACCTTGATGGATGTGGGCTTGTCCTACATACGTCTGGGACAAAGTGCGACCACGCTGTCTGGCGGCGAGGCGCAACGCATTAAACTGGCGCTGGAGCTATCCAAACGCAGCACCGGCAACACCTTATATATACTGGATGAGCCCACCACGGGGCTTCACTTCCAAGACATTTCTTTGCTTTTGGATGTGCTGAACCAACTGGTTGATGCCGGTAATACCGTCGTCGTCATTGAACACAACCTAGATGTGATCAAAACCGCGGATTGGTTGATAGATGTGGGGCCTGAGGGTGGCGCAGGCGGTGGTTATATTGTGGCTGAAGGGGCACCAGAAGTCATTGCCAACACCGCTGCCAGCCACACCGGAAAATACCTCAAACCCTTGTTAAAAAGCTGAACTCCACTCCAAACGGCTTAATCCCGTCGCTTAGCTCTAAATCTTTAGCCTTTAGGGTTGACTCCGCCGTCCTGAAAAGGCTCAGTCAGAGCGGAGCCGGTTCTGGTTCCAAAACGATGCTCCATAAGCCATCTTTAACTAAAATAAGGTGGTGTCTTAATCTGGACATGTATTAGCCGAATGTCTCATCGATCTGGATCACATCGGTCATGTGAGCCACCGGCTTAGGCCCTCATGACCAACCGGTCTGGGCCGTTATCGACCTAGCCCCTCATTGGCCATGTGACCTCTCCGTTTGTGAGCGTTAAACGACCTCATTCACATAGAGAACAAGTCACGGTGCTCTTTGATCGCGAAACGGTCCGTCATGCCCGCTACATAATCAGCAATCGCACGCGCCTGATCATTAAAATCATCGCGACGATGCTCCGCTGATAATAAAGCTGGTTCGTTAATAAAGGCCTGGAATAAATCACGTACAATACGGCGCGCTTTGAGCGTCATACGCAGTACTCGGTCATGATAATAGAGATTAGTACGTAAAAATCGCTTTAACTCATCTGCGTGGGCACGCATTTCGGGGGTAAAGGTCGCAATCCGCGGGCACTGGCGTACCTCATCCGCCGACTTGGGCCGATGCTTATCCAACTGCGCTAAAGTCGCCTCGGACAAATCGACCACAAAGGTATGAATCATGCGTCGAATAATTTCCCCAATCAGGCGTTTGCGGTTCTGCGGCTCTGCCAACTGTGGGTATAGCTGCACGACCTGTTCATAATGCGTCGCAAAAATAGAAATGTCTAAGAGTTGTTCTAAGGTGATCAAACCAGAGCGGAGCCCATCATCAATATCATGATGGTTGTATGCGATCTCATCGGCGATATTGGTAACCTGCGCCTCTAACGAGGGCTGGGTTCTATCTAAAAAGCGTTGCCCTACCTCGCCCAGCAGAGCAGCATGTTTTGCGCTGCAGTGCTTAAGAATGCCTTCGCGGGTTTCAAAACACAGGTTCAAACCGTTAAATTCGGCGTAACGCTCTTCGATGTGATCAACGATGCGTAGGCTCTGTAAGTTGTGCTCGAATCCCCCTGCCTCGGGGGCTAATTCGCGCATACACAGATTTAGTTCCTCTTGGCCGGCATGACCAAAAGGGGTGTGGCCCAAATCGTGCGCCAATGAAATGGCCTCGATTAGATCCTCGTGCAAGCCTAAGCGACGCGCAATAGACCGCGCAATTTGGGCGACCTCTATGCTGTGCGTTAAACGCGTTCTAAATAAATCGCCCTCGTGGTTCACAAAAACCTGTGTTTTATATTCCAGCAGCCTAAACGCGTTGCAATGAATAATACGATCTCGGTCACGCTGAAACTGACTACGCCCACTGGGCGCGGATTCAGGGTACAAACGACCACGTGATTGTTCAGGATGAGACGCATAGGCTGCTAACATAAGAACTCCTAAAATTTGGCTAGAACCTTTTTAACGGTAGCCACATCTACGGTTTGTACAACGCTTTTGCCCAGTTCAGGCAACAACACAAATCGCAGCTGACCGCCCTCCGCTTTTTTGTCCAAGCCCATTAAATCGATCCATTTATCATGGTCCCACTTGGGCGGTTCGGTGGGGCAACCAATGGCGGCAACCAGGTCGCGTATTTTTTGTACGCTTTGGGCCGAAAGACCACAGACCTCGGCAGACAGCTCGGCCGCCATGATCATGCCACACCCCACGGCCTCGCCATGCAACCATTTACCATAGCCTAAGCCGGCTTCAATCGCGTGACCAAAGGTATGTCCAAAATTAAGGATGGCACGCAAACCGGACTCGCGTTCGTCCTGCGACACCACATAAGCCTTTAATTCGCAAGAGCGGGTCACGGCATATTGGGTGGGTTCGTCTTCTAGGGCGTTAAGAGCATCGGTGTTGGCTAAACACCAATCCAAGAAATCGGCATCTGTAATCATGCCATACTTGATTACCTCGGCTAAACCCGCGGAAATCTCGCGTTTTGGTAGCGTTTTTAAGACATGAATGTCTATTTCAACCGCAATAGGCTGATAAAACGCTCCAATCATGTTTTTACCTAGAGGATGGTTGATAGCTGTTTTACCCCCTACCGAGGAGTCCACCTGAGACAGTAAGGTAGTAGGTACCTGAATAAAACGGATACCCCGCATAAAGCATGCGGCAGCAAAACCACTAATGTCACCGACCACCCCACCACCTAGGGCGACGATAACCGCCTTTCTATCCAAACGATTTTGTAACAAACCGTCAAAAATCACATCCAGGGTTTTGCCGTTTTTGTATTGCTCACCGTCCTCGATCAGAATCTGCACCACCTTTTTTCCTGTGGTGTTTAAGGCCTGTAAAACGCGCTCGCCATACAAAGCAAAAACCGTAGGATTTGTAATCAAAGCAAGGGTGGTCGCATCGCTGGGGATGGACTCAGCCATCAAGTCCAGGCGCCCTGGCGCCACCTGTATAGGGTAATTGCCTCCGGGCGTCTGCACGTGTACTACACTCATGAAATAACCTCTTTTTCTTTTAATACGCTTAATAGTTGTTTAACCGCAATATGCACTGGTGATGAGCCTGTTTCAAAAATCACATCCGCCACTTGTTCATACAAGGGTTCGCGCTGCTCGACTAAGTCAATAATACGCTGACGCGGGTTTGCAGTTTGTAATAATGGGCGGGTTTTATCACGCTCAAGACGTCTATATAATTCACTAGCACTGGCTCGTAAATACACCACCGTGCCACGTTGCTTTAAAAACTCTCGGTTTTTTTCCGCAAGGATTGCCCCACCACCTGTAGCCAGTACAATAGCGGGGCGACGTGAGCAATAATCGAGCTCTAAGGTCTCCCGCCGTCTAAACCCCTCCTCGCCCTCGATGTCAAAGATGGTGGCAACAGGAACCCCACAACGTGCCTCTAGCTCGTGATCCAAATCAAAAAAATCACGCTTCAGATGACGGGCTAATTGACGACCTAGCGTCGTTTTACCCGCACCCATCATGCCAACCAAAAAAATAGGTTTTTGATCTGGGCGCAACAACTGTTGTAAATCGGTAGAGCTAAGTGGTGTTAAAATTTCATTTTGCATGAGGTCTGCGGATAAAAAGTCTGTCATTTGTGTATTATCTCATTAGCTACGCTTAGATATCAGCTTTGTTTATTATTATTTGCTTACATAAACCCAATGCACAATCCTCTGTTTACTAGAATTTGTGCGTAAAATTGCCCCACAATGAGTTCTACTGCCAATTCTCCCAATACAGACACACCCGCTAAAGGGTCGTGGTTCGTTAGCCTCTTAGTCAAGGCGGCTATCTTTTTCACCGGCTTGGCTGCATGTGGGGCCTTAGTTGTGTCCTTAGCCTTAGCATTGGCCTGGCCTAACCTCCCCGACCTTAGTGCAATGACTGATTATAAGCCACGGGTGCCTCTGCGCATTTATACCGCAGACAAGGTGCTTATCGGCGAGTTCGGCGAAGAACGCCGTAACATTATGGCGTTCGAGGACATCCCGGACGTGATGAAATCAGCGCTATTAGCCGCTGAGGATGATCGCTTCTATCAACACAATGGGATCAACATCAAAGGGATTGGGCGTGCTGTGCTGGCTAACTTAGCCGCCGGCGCCAAAACCCAAGGTGCTAGTACCATTACGATGCAATTGGCACGAAATTTCTATCTTTCGTCCGAAAAAACCTACACGCGTAAATTCTACGAATTACTGCTGACCTTTAAAATCGAATCCATGCTCAGCAAAGATCAAATTCTAGATCTTTACATGAACCAGATTTTCTTAGGACACCGCGCCTATGGTTTTGCTGCAGCATCGCGCGCCTACTTTGGTAAACCATTGACGGAAATCACACTAGCCGAATCCGCCATGCTGGCCGGTATTCCACGTGCCCCTTCGCGCTACAACCCCATTTCCAACTACAACGAGGCCAAGCGCCAACAGGTGGTAGTGCTGCGCCGCATGCTTAACCTAGGGTATATCACCGAAACCGAGCACCAAGCGGCCTTAGACCAGACCATTGAAATCAAATCCGCCGAGGGAATGCCCGCCGGTGGTTATGCTGTACATGGCGAATACGCGGCAGAACTTGCACGACAACTGCTACATGGGGTCTACAAAGATGGGATTTACTCTCGTGGTTTCAACGTGTACACCACCATCGACTCTAAAGACCAAGAGGCCGCCTATCGCAGCGTGCGTGACGCCGTCCTTCAATACACTCGTCGCGCTCGTTATCCAGGCCCCGAAGACCACGTCAAACTCAAAGACAATATTGAACAAGATACCGAGGCCCTAAGCGATGTCTTGGCCGACGTACAGCGCCAACACCCCGATGCAGGTGATCTATTGACTGGGGTGGTGCTCGCGGCTAGCCCTACCGAAATTACCGTCGCACGTAGTGTTGATCAAATCATTACTATTGATAACAAGCGTGCCCTGAATATTGTGGCCCGTGGTTTAGTACGTAACGCTAACGCCAAAGAGCGCATTGAGCGTGGCTCAGTGGTCTACCTCTTTAACAACGGCGAATACTGGGAGGTCATCAACATGCCTTCCGTACAGGCTGCTCTGGTTTCAATGCGCCCTCAAGACGGTGCCATTCGTGCCATGGTGGGTGGTTTCCACTTCTCTGACGGTAAATTTAACCGTGTGACCCAAGCCTGGCGTCAACCCGGCTCCGCGTTTAAGCCTTTTATTTATGCCGCTGCTTTAGAAAAAGGCCTGACCCCTGAAACGCTGATTTCAGACCAGCCTTTTCAACTCACCGCGGCACAAACCGGCTCCAAACCTTGGAATCCCAAAAACTATGGTGGACGCTATGAAAATATGCTCACCATGCGTAATGGCTTGTATAAATCCAAAAACATGGTGTCCATCCGCATCATGCAAGCCATTGGGCCTAAGTACGTGCAGGACTACGTGGTGCGTTTTGGCTTTGATCGCGAACGCCAGCCTGCCGTACTACCTTTGGCTCTAGGCGCCGGTAGCGTCACGCCCTTGCAGCTTGCTGCTGGCTATAGCGTTTTTGCAAACGGTGGCTATCAGATACAACCTTATTTGATTGATCACATTACCGATGGCAGTGGCAAAGTCGTGATGCGCGCTAACCCGGTGGTCTCTGGTGATAGCCGCGCTCGAGCTATTGATGGCAGAACCGCCTATGTCATGAACCACATGCTTCGGGGTGTTGCCACCTCAGGCACAGGCTCACGCGCATCTGCTACCCTAAAACGTAATGACATTGGCGGTAAAACAGGGACCACCAACGATTCACATGATGCATGGTTTGCCGGCTACACCCCTGATTTAGTGGGTATTGCCTGGATGGGCTTTGATCAGCCGCGTTCTTTGGGTTCCGGTGAGACCGGTGGGGGTCTATCCATGCCTATCTGGATCGACTACATGAAAACCGCCCTTAAAGATGTTCCTCAAAAACCGTTGGGGCCAGTTCCTTCCGGGCTCAAAGCCTCAAATGGCAACTTTTACTTTGATGAGTTCCCTGAAGGCAAGGCTATTCTACGTGTCGGACTTCCCTCCGCATTGGATGACAGTCTCTATATAGAGGATGGTTCAGGGGGCAACGCTACCGCTGAAAACGATGGTATTGGACGCTTACTTAACCAGCTTCAGAACGAACCTGGTGATGCGTTAGACGCCCTTGAACTGGTTCCTTTCTAGCCATGACATTATTTACACGCCTCTGTGCATTAACCTGTGTGATACTCACTTTCAGTTTGGCAGGCTGTGGCTATAAAGGCCCGCTCAGCCTGCCAGAACCTGCCCCCGTATCCGACACAGCCGCTAACGATTAATTTTTTGTTGTTTTATTATTATGACCGTAGCTAAGCATTTCCAACATAAAGACGGCGTCCTCCACGCCGAAAACGTGTCACTAGTGCAGCTCGCACACGACTTTGGCACGCCCTTATTCGTGTATTCCCGTCAGGCCTTACACGATGCCTGGGAAAGCTATCGCGTGGCGGCACAAGGTCGTGATGTGCTCGTGTGCTATGGCATGAAGGCCAACTCTAACCTCGCTATTTTGAACGAGTTTGCTCAGTTAGGTACCGGTTTTGACATTGTTTCTGGTGGTGAGCTCGCACGCGTTCTCGCTGCCAAAGGCGATGCACACAAAGTGGTTTTCTCCGGCGTAGGCAAACAAAGCTGGGAAATCGAAGCCGCTCTAGATGCCGGTATTAAATGTTTTAACGTTGAGTCCGAAGCCGAACTAGAACGTATTGCCGACATTGCGTTAAAAAAAGGGGTCAAAGCTCCTATCTCATTGCGAGTCAACCCTGACGTAGATGCCAAAACACACCCTTATATTTCTACCGGTCTGAAAGACAACAAATTTGGGGTGGATATTAACGAAGCGCCCGCTATCTATGCTCGCGCACAGCAAATGCCCAGCCTAAACATCGTGGGGGTTGATTGTCACATCGGCTCTCAGATCACTGAGATCAGCCCTTATCTAGACGCACTAGACAAACTCATCGCCCTCATAAAACAACTACAAGCCCAAGGCATAGAACTCAGCCACCTAGATATTGGTGGTGGTCTAGGCATTCGCTATACCGACGAAACGCCTGCTACACCTACAGATCTTTTAAGCGCGGTCTTTAAGGCTTTAGATGCCGCAGATTTAGGGCATTTACAACTGGTGCTAGAACCAGGTCGCTCCATGGTGGGTAATGCTGGGGTACTACTGACCCGGGTGGAGTACCTCAAGTCCAATCAGGATAAAAACTTCGCTATTGTGGATGCGGCCATGAACGATTTGATTCGTCCTACGCTGTATGATGCTTGGCACGATGTAGAAGCCGTCACCCCACATCAAACGGACGAGGTGGCTCCGTCTTATGACATTGTCGGCCCTATCTGCGAAAGCGGTGACTGGCTAGCCAAAGACCGTGCCTTACACCTAAAACAAAATGATCTCTTGGCCATCATGTCCGCAGGTGCTTATGCCTTTACCATGGCCAGCCAATACAACACACGCCCACGTGCGGCAGAGGTCATCGTCGACGGTGAGTCCGTCCATTTAGTCCGCCCCCGCGAAGAGCTACAAAGCCTCTTTGAAAACGAACGCCTACTGGACTAATCTGTCAGCCAAACAGCCCTGAAATGGGCTGTTTTTTTAGCAATTAGCGCGCAAAAAATCAGCGTTTAAAGCAAAAAGAGTGGTAATAATTGGGCTCTAAACCCCGATCTTCAGACCTAGCAGAGTTTTAGTCATTAGCGCCAAGGTCGCTGTCTTCAGACTGGATGGAAAAGCCACGCATAAAGAATATAATGCAGCAACCGTTAAGAATGGATAAGATAAGATAAACTAATTACCAACTCTTACATAATCATGACTAGGCGGCCTCAATAGACTGCCAGCGGTAAAACAGGCTGTTTATATGATGAGCTTTAACGCTTTGTCGGTTCTATTTATGGGGATGCAACGGTCGCTAGCGATCAATCAACGTCTGGCCACCCTTCATATCCCCGCGCTCATTGCAGTGCTATCTTTGCTTGCCCTGCTTTGTCTGACGCCAAATCCAGCCTTACAGATCCAGAGTTTTAACTTTTCTGTAGCTCAACTCCACAACTATCATCTCCTAGAAGGCGCGCTGCTTTTCTTCACCGCCTTTACGTTGTTACTTGCGCTGTACAAAGACAATCGATTTTTTCTGATTCTGGCAGCATGGCTGTTGTGCAGTTTACGTCTGGGCGGACAAACGCTGGGGCTGGATGGGTTTTGGCTACAATTAGAACTGCCTCCAAGCTCTGTAGCCTACATCAATCAACTCACTGTTGGTATGTACGCTGTTCTTAGCCAACAGCTGCTGCAATTTAGCCTAAATCTTTCTGTTAACAACAAAAAAAACGCGCTTTTAGGGACGGTTGCACTACTCGTTTTTGTCATTTCCCTTATTCCCTTTGCGCCCCTATTTACGCTGTTTCTGACCGTCACAGCACCTATTGCTCTGCTTCTAGCCTTGGCGTTTAGTCTGCAACAACTACTACGCCAACAGCAGACTCTAGAAATATGGCAGGTGATTTTACTTAGCATTTTACTCAGTGCCTTGGTCTCCTCATTATTGAATTTACTTGGCTTTAGTAATCAACTACTGTCGCACTTTAACGCTGTCATTTTTCTCATTCTAAGCAGCGCCATGGTGATGTTCGGCTTGGTGAGCCGCATCAAACAAATGCGATTGGGCCAGCTCGAGCTACGCACTACCTACCAAAGCAGTCCCTTTGCTATTCTAAAAATAGATTCCAATGGGACGATTTTGCGCTCTAATCGCTCTTTTAAACGCTTGTGTGCCAAGTTCGCCACACCTGCCCCTGCCACATGGAGCGATCTTTTTCCTAAGCAGAACTGGGCTCAGGTTGTCACGCGCACACAAGCAGGTGAACACACCGAAACGCAACTTAACGCAGCCCCCCCCCTCGGTGTTCAAAAGCCCCTGTTTGCCCTACATGCCAACACGTGCCCCGAGGGATATGTTATTACATTACAAGACATTACCCCTTACATGAACACGCTAAATCGCTTAAAAATGATGGCGAATAATGATCCGGTGACTCAGGTGTTGAATCAACGCGGCTTAGAAAAAGCGTTACAAATAGCGATTAATGAGCTGGATCACCAGGAGCCTTGTTTTCTGGCCTACGTAGACGTGAACTACGTAAATCAAGTGAATCGCACGTACGGCCATGCAGCAGGTGATGCCTTACTACAAGAGGTCAGTCACCGCATTAACGAGGTGCTGCAGCAACGTCACTCCTTTGGTCGCATCGGTAGTGGCGATTTTGTGTTTCTTTTAAGCAAAACCACGGCCACTGAAGCGAAAAAAATCGCCTCTGACATCATCGCCAAACTCAATAAAACCGTTATTACCACCCCATTTAGAGACTATGAGCTCAAGGTCCATCTAGGTCTTATTGAGATAGGTGAAGGTATGGACGAGCAGGATGCCTTACGTACCGCTCAGAGCGCCTGTATGGACGCACTACGACACGATGCGGAGTTTGTGCTCTACGAACATAACTCCAAAGAAATGCAAGACCGCACCGAAGAGTTACAACTTTTCGAGCAATTAGAAAATGGCACTTCCCAAGGCTTGTTCTTAGAGATGCAGCCTTTGATGGACCTGCAAAACCCATTATCCTCCCTAAACGTCGAGGTACTGTTACGTATCCGTCGCGCCAGTGGCGAGCTCATTCCCATTCATTCCTTTATTTCAGCTGCCGAGGAAAATGGCACGATCAGCCTGATTGATAAATGGGTATTTAGTACCACGCTAGAATGGCTCCACATCAACCAAGAGCAACTCAAAAACACGCAATTCGTGAACCTAAACCTCAGCGGCTATTCTCTAAATAACGATAAGTTTATTAATGAGCTTTTCCAAATTCTGGATAGTTACCCTCATCTTTTAAATCGTATTTACGTAGAGATCACCGAAGGGGTAGCACTACAAGATCTAGAGCGCACCCACGACTTTATGCTGCGCTTACAAGAAAAAGGGGTGCGTCTCGCTCTAGATGACTTTGGAGCGGGTTACACCTCCTTCTCTTATTTACGCGAACTACCAGCTAATGCCATCAAAATTGACGGTGCGCTGATTAAAAACATGCTTAGCAAAGAAAGCAATATTGCCATTGTGCGCACTATTGTTGAGTTAACACGTAACCTAGAGATGCAGTGCATAGCAGAATGGGTAGAAGACATAGACACGCTAATCGCCCTTAAAAAGATGGGCGTGCATTATGTACAAGGCTTTGTTATTTGCCGCCCCTGCAAACCCGAGGATATTCTTCGAGCAACAGACATTCGGTCTTTGATTAAAGACCCTGCTGTAATTCAGCTGCTTCAACAACAAGGTTAAGCAGCTACACGATAGGCAGCCCTGTGGCTCGAACGATACCAAGATCACTTGTCTTTTTCTGTCGTATTATGACCATAAAAAAGCGGTAGTGGTTCCCCCCAGGAACAGGGATAAACCACTACCGCTTTGTTGTTCTAGCGAATTAAGTTTTAGTACTGCTTAGAGTTCACCATAAGAGTGCAAACCGGACAAGAACATGTTCACGCCCAAGAACGCAAAGCTGGTGATGATCAGACCAACCAAAGCCCAGTAAGCACTGAAAGTGCCGCGTAAGCCTTTCATGAATCGCATATGTAGCCAGGCCGCGTAGTTTAACCATACGATCAAAGCCCAGGTCTCTTTGGGATCCCATTGCCAGTAAGTACCCCACGCGTCTGCCGCCCATAAGGCGCCCAAGATGGTCGCAATCGTAAAGAAGGCAAAACCTACCGCAATAGCGCGGTACATGATGTCATCCAGAATCTCTAAGGAAGGTAGCCGTTTAGAAATAGGGCCGCGGAAAGCTAAAATCAGACCAATAATAATGGCGCTAATACCAAAGTACAGCATCCAAGTCGCAGAAAAACGACCTGAACTAAAAATTAATGGCTCGGCACAAAGCAACACACCCAGAATAAAGATGGGGGACAGCTTAGCCCAAGATTTAGTTTCGCCATTTTCTTTGACCAAATACGCCAAACCCACCATGGCCGACAGAGCAAAAGTGCCGTAGCCAATAAAGTTAGCGGGCACATGGATTTTCATCCACCAGCTTTTGAGCGCAGGAACCAGAGGCTGAATTTGATGGGCATCGCGGGTAAATGAATACCACAGCAAAAACACCACTACGGAAGTCACCACCAGCAACACAAAACCACCTAGAGCTCTCGTAGCATAACGACGTTCGTAATATAAATAGAACATCGAGATCATCAGAGCAAAGAGCACGAACACCTCGTAGAGGTTACTCACGGGGATATGACCGATGTCTGGACCTAAAAGGTGACCTTCGCGCCAGCGTACCAATAAACCAATAGCACCTGCATACACCGCCGCCCACGTTAAACCAGAGCCAATCCAGGCTGCGGTGGAGCTCACCATTCCAATCCAATACATGACTGTGGCGATCACAAACAAGGCACACATCCACAAAATGGCGGACTGAGACGAAATCAAATATTTAAGGAAAAAGACGGTTTCTGAGCGGTTAATATCACCATTCGCCAGATTTCCATCTGGGCTATACAACCAAATCGCAAAGAGCGCTACCGCCCCCACCACCACCGTCATGGTGCGTAATGGACGCCAAAGCCATCCTAGCCAAACTAAAAGTGGTACTGTCGCCATCAAAATGATGCGCTCGTAGTAATCCATGCTATCTGGATAGGTTTTTAAACAGTACACCACCGCCAGAGACAGCACGACAAAATAGATAGCATCACTGATCGTGGGGCGACCACGGACTCCGCGGGAATCTCCGCTAGGAGCGCGTAAGTCCTCGCTCCACATTGAAGGTGCAGATGAAGCGACAGAATTAGACATTTTTATTACCTCGGTTGGCTGACAAACGCTGGAAAGCGTTTTGGAAGCGCTGGAATTCCTGTTGGAAGTCTAAGTTACGACGTTGGGAGGTCATCGCAGCAGTTAACAGGCTGCCCTTATCGCCAGGACGTACCCATACCCAAATACGGCGGTCACGAATATAAATCATGACAAAAATACCAATGACCAAGAAGAGACTGCCGGTATACACAATATACATGCCAGGACTGCGTGCCACTTGAAATACACTAGCCTGAACCTGGTCAAAACCCTCTAAAGTCAATACAACGGGTGCGGGATAATCGGGCATATTTGCAAAGGCCAACAAGGCTAGCTGCACCCATTGGTCTTCTTTTTCCCCTTTTTCACCACTGTAATCAATGGGGTCCAGACCCTGCTCTTCTCGGACAATATTTCGGAGTTCCAACAAGGTCATCTGTAGCATAGGCACTGTTAGACTGAGAATACGCTCGCGTTCAGCCTCTGGAACGTTCTCTATAATGCCGTTGAAACCTCGTTTCATAAAAGTTTCTATGGTTTTAAATGAAGCCACTTCCATCAGCGAGCCCGCATCGACCTGACCACTACGCATAGCAAATCGTTTGGCTGCCAGCTTTAAGCGATCTGTATCGGTGGCTGCGGCACGTAACTGCATGAACTCGGTCATGGTGTTTTTCGCATCAGCGGGAATACGGACGTAGCGGAAAAACTCACTCTGGTCACGACGCATCCCAAGTAAAAACACAGGGAAACCATCTAGCGTCATAGGCACCATGTAGTTCACATAATCAAATGACTGCCCATCATCGGTCGTCAACCTGTAGTGCAAACTAGGACCCACGTTGGTTAGGTGATCATTGTTCGGCTTAATGCCTGAACCAGAGACCGAAGCCACGTGATCCATGAGCGCTTTAGGCTGTGGTGTGCCCTCGCTCAAATCCTCTACGTTAAAGACTCGTAATTCGGTAAAACTGGCTGTGACCTTATCACCGGTTTTTTGATTAAACACGATAGGCACCTGACTATCGCCTACTGTCGCTTGAACACGTGTGGGCTCGTATTCGCTGCCCACCAAAGGCAATACCCCAACTCGGAGCGTACTACCACCATCATCAAAGCCAGACTGATAAACCGTGACCCCACGGTAGCGCAATGGCTCATTCACCTCGATTACCTGAGAAAAGCGTTCACCGCGCTCTTCGTCAATGACCTCTACCTCGCTCTTGAAGCTGCTCGGCATGCCTGTGGAGTAATAGTCAATAATGAACCGTTTAAGCTCTACAGTGAATGGAATCGGTTGGATTAACACCCCCTCGCCAAAATTCACAATGGCGTGTGAGGTTTTAGCGCCCTCTGGTAACAACATATTGGCGCTATAGCTTGGGTTAGACAAACTTAAGCGCCCTGACTCCGGAACCTGAGACACAAACATATTTTCTGTGATGGGGGATTTGTCCCCTAACCAGACTTGGATTCGGATGGGTAGTTCGCTGTCTAACATGCCCCCCACACAAATCACCACAATAGCAACGTGCCCAAAGATATAGCCCAGACGGTTAGCGCCGCCCTTTTTGGCCGCCACCATATAACTACCGTCCTCGTCGTTACGCACTTTATAGGCATAGCCGTGGGACTTTAACCAGCTTTGTACTGGCTCTAGGTTGGCTTGAGGTTCGTGATCGGAAGATATTTCAACGCGGTGCGGAAAGGCTCGCAAGCTGGAACCGCGCACATATTCTCTAAAGGCAGTGGCGTCCTTTAGCATTTTGGGCGTGTTTCGAATCACACATAAGGTGGTCGAAACCACCAAAAAACCCATAATGACCAAAAACCACCAGCTGTTATACACATTCCAAACGGTGAACTTATCAAAAAGTGCCACCCAGAATGGGCCAAACTGATCTATATAGGTGTTCATGGTTTGATTTTGGGCAACTACCGTCCCAATAATGCTGGCCACACATATAAAGACCAAAAGACTAATCGCAAAGCGCATTGAGCCCAATAGCTCAATGACGTCTTCGGAACTAGCGCGACGTTGAGTGGTGGATACAGTCACAGGATTACTTTTATAAAATAGATAGACAAATGGCTGATACCATTAGAGTCGGGGCAAAATCAGAAGTTCCCCCGCTTGAAAAAGAAATTCACTGTAAATCAAACACAGCAAAGCCCACCTTGCGAGCTAGCCGAACAAGGTGAGCTTATTTTAATAGCAATAACAGCGTTTAACGCAACCCTGCAGCGTAATCAGCTACTGCCTCAATATCCGCATCATTCATACGATCTGAGATATCGTGCATCATGACCTGGTTATTGCGGTCACCACTGCGGAACAAGCGCAGTTGGTCAGCAATATAAGAAGGGAACTGACCGCTCAAGCGTGGGTATTGGCCAGGTAGACCTGCGCCATTTGGAGCATGACAAGCCGCACAGGCTGCAACACCACGCTCTGGCAAACCACCACGCCAGATTTTCTGGCCACGCTCTAGGGTGTCCATGTTGGTGGCTGTAGCTGCTTTAGCGGGGTCTAGCTTTTGCTGACTGAGGTAATACGCAACATCACGCATTTCCTCTGTGGTCATATTTGCAACAATGCTGGCCATCACAGTAGGAGCACCACCGGCTGCTAAACGTTTAGCAGGCTCGCCTTCTTTATGAGGACGAAAATCGCCCAGCTGTTTAACGATATACTCAAAAGGTTGCTGTGCCAAATTAGGGTTGGCTTCAAGCGTGCTGTTTCCGGCCTCGCCGTGACAGGTCACACAGGCCAATACGCCTTTAGCCATATTGCCATTAATATAGAGCTGTTCACCTTTTTGTAAATCGGGTTTTGCTGCGTCCGCCGCATAAGCGATATTCAGCATGGAACAACCCGCGATTAGGCTGCTTGTGATAATAAATTTTGATAGCACGCGCTTCATGTAGTCCTCGACAATCGCGATTCAACTGGAATAAGCAAAGGGGCCTATGCCGCCAAACCCGCCGCATTCTGATCAAGAATCTTTGCCAAGAACACGACGATACTGTATTAAACTCAGTGATTATACAATAGAGCCATAAAATTAAACGGAAATTGCTGCAATCATGTCTATATTACATCGCGCCCGCTTCACTATCTCTGCCGCTCAGCTGCAACAACTTCCCCCTCCGGGGCCGCCAGAGGTATGTTTTGTGGGGCGTTCCAACGCAGGCAAGTCCTCTGCCATCAATGTCTTAACTAACCAACGCCGTTTAGCTTTTTCAAGTAAAACCCCTGGTAGAACACGCCTCATTAACATGTTTGGTATCCCAGACCCACTAACTGAGGACGAACAACTCGGTTATTTGGTCGACTTACCCGGCTATGGTTATGCAGCTGTCAACCGCCAAGAAAAACAGCAGTGGGACCAAATGCTAGGCAGCTATGTGCGTGACCGCAGCTCATTAGCAGGTGTGGTCTTAGTGATTGACATCCGTCGTGGCTTAACCGATCTTGATTTGCAACTGGCGAACTGGATTGCACCCACCGGACGTCCGGTCTTAGTATTGCTAACCAAGGCTGATAAATTCGCGTATGGTAAAAGAATACAAGCGGTTGCAGCGGCCCGTAAGGAGCTCAAAGAGATTGGTGCTGTTCATGCCTTACCCTTTTCCGCTACACACCGTCTTGGCCTCGAAGAGGCCACTCTACATATAGAAAACTGGATTTCACCACAGATCGTACCATGACAAAATTTCTTCCTGATGTTCACTTCCCCCAGAGTCGTCCCCGTCGTAATCGTCGTGATGACTTCACACGTCGACTCGTACGCGAGTCTGCCGTTAGTGTCGATGATTTTATTTATCCTGTTTTTATCCGCGAAGGTAAAAACGTCCGTGAGGCGGTCGAGTCGATGCCAGGAGTTTATAGACACTCCCCTGACACCTTACTCGCTGTTGCCGAGGAATGCGTCAAACTAGGTATCCCTGTACTGTCCCTCTTCCCCTCTATCGAAGCAGAAAAGAAATGCCCCAAAGGCTTAGAGGCAGCGAATCCAGACGGTTTGGTTCCGCGTACTGTCGCGTTACTTAAAAAAGAATTCCCCGAACTAGGCATCCTCACTGATGTGGCGCTAGATCCTTATACCAGTCATGGCCAGGATGGTATTATCGATGAGCAAGGCTATGTGTTGAACGAGCCCACCGTCGAAGTGTTGCGTCAGCAAGCACTAACCCAAGCCCAAGCCGGTGTGGATATTATCGCCCCCAGCGATATGATGGATGGTCGCGTTGCGGCTATTCGCGAAACCTTAGACGCCAATCACTTCATTGATGCACGCATCATGGCTTATTCGGCTAAATACGCTAGTGCTTTCTACGGCCCATTCCGTGATGCGGTCGGCTCTGCCTCTAATCTAGGTAAATCCGATAAGGCCTCTTATCAAATGGACCCCGCAAATCGCCTAGAAGCTATCCGCGAGGTCGCTGCTGACATCCGCGAAGGCGCCGATATGGTGATGGTCAAACCAGGTATGCCTTACCTCGATATTCTGCGCGAGGTCAAAGACGCCTTTGGTCTGCCTACCTTTGTGTATCAGGTCAGTGGCGAATACGCCATGCTCAAGGCAGCCGCACAAAATGGCTGGCTCGACCACGACAAAGTCATGATGGAGTCCTTATTAGCGTTTAAACGCGCTGGTGCTGATGGGATTTTGACTTACTTTGCTATCGAGGCCGCCAAGTGGCTGCAGGCAAATAAATAAGTCTGAAGACTGATGAGTTAACTCCCCTCGATCTGAATGCGGGGGGATTGTTAATTGATAAAAAGGTCACGAAATATCGTGACCTTTTTTTTAGCGTACTACCTTTTGCAGCTCGGTATTAAATCGTTCCGCCGGCATAAAGCCGATGACCCGTGGGTCGGGGAGCTCTTTGCCATTGGCATCAAAGAAAATAATGCCAGGTGGCCCAAAGAGGCGGAAACGCTTTAAGAGCTCTCTGTGTTGGGGCGTGTTTTTGGTCACATCCGCTTGGAGCAAAATCATATTCCCCATGTTCTGTGCTACCTCGGGGTTGGTGAAAGTGAAGCGCTCCATTTCTATACAAGACACACACCAGTCCGCATAAAAATCCAACATGACCGGACGGTCTGCAGCAGCCAGCAAGCTGTCTAGCTCTGCTACCGAGTTAACGGGCTGAAAAGGCGGAGCTGTTACGCTCCCCACCGAGTTAGACGTAGAGCCCAGTCCAAGCTCTGCTAAGGGTTGGGTGACGCTGCGACTGCCTGAGGCCACACCAACGGTTAAAGCCACAGCCCATACCGCTATTAACAACCCTATGCCTTTTAAGAGGGGCTGAAGTGCGCCGGTCATCGCATCTAAACGACGGAAGGCGCCTAACAAAACAGCCGACCACATGGCCAACACCGCCCAACCTAACATCAATACCCAAGTAGGCAGGACCGAATTCACCATCCACCACGCCGTCGCCAACAGCAAAATACCAAATCCGTATTTGACGCCATTCATCCACTCGCCGGCTTTGGGCAGTAACGCTCCGGAAGACGCGCCCACCACCAAGAGCAACGCCCCCGATCCCCAAGCAAGGGCAAAGAGCGTCGCCCCGCCCAGAACCACATCACCCGTTTGAGAGATAAAAAGCAAAACGCCGGCTAAAGGCGCTGCCACACAAGGGCCAACGATCAGAGCCGACAACATCCCCATCAAAAAGACGCCGCTATACCGACCACCTGGTATGTTGGAGAGTCGTCCCTGTAAAGAGGACTGCATTCCAGTTGGCACCTGGAGGTTGTACACACCAAACATCGACAACGCCAACAAAGCCAATATCACGGCAAATAAACTCAACACCCAAGGGGTCTGTAGCCAAGCCGCTAAACTAGCCCCGGCTAATCCAGCCACCACTCCTAGTGCGGTATAGACCAGAGACATCCCCAACACGTACACCGCGGCCAAAGAAAGACCACGCCAACGAGAGTCCGTTGCTTTGCCCTCCTGACCAGCAATAATGCTCAACAAAATAGGAACCATGGGCAATACGCAGGGGGTAAAGGATAAAAGCAGCCCTAGTATAAAGGCCAACGCCATCATTTCCACCCAGGTCGCCTGGGACAAGAACCCAGCTAGGCCGGTATCACTTAGACTAAAGGCATCGCTAAAGCCCACAGACTCCGTTACAGCGGGCGCCACGACGTGATCCAAAGGCTCTGGCACCTTATCCACCACCCAACGCCCCTGAGCCTGGTAGCCGTCCTTTACTGCCTTTAACTGCACGGTTTCGGTCATTGGGGAATAACACAGCCCCGCATCCGCGCAGCCTTGGTAACTTACCGATAATTTAATGGGCAACCCAGGCAGGCCTTGATCCGGTTGCAATGGAACACGCACGGTCACCTGTTCACGGTACACCGCCATGTCTTTGTCAAAAGTAGGGTCGTAAATGATTTGCGCTGGGGGGTAGAGGGGATCGCCTACGGCGTCTTCGCTCTCGTTAAGAGCAAAAGCAAACCGCGATTGATACATGTAGTATTCAGGCGCAATCGTAAAATGCACATCGATTTCTGTTGGGCTGTGCATCGCCACAGCCAACTGAAAGGCTTGTTCTGGGTCCAGAAAGTCATCTGCGGCTTGAGCTGGCCCCCACCAGATGCCAAGCGTTAGCAACAAGCTAAAAATGAGTACGAGGCGCGACCACAGCCAACGCCCCTTTTGTACAGCGGGAATAGAACCCAACATATAAAACCCTTTGGTTAGTTATTATTTACTTTAACACCAAGGCTACGTTGAGGTTTGTTCCTTTACCCAATTCACATACGAGTCCAGACCGGCGATGACTGGCAAAACCAGTATTTCTGGGACCTCGTAGGGGTGCAATGATTTGATGCGCTCCATGAGCGGCAACACCTTTGCCCCGGTTGTTTTAAAGGTCAGTGGGATTTCTTCGGCGCCCTCAAGCGTGCCTTGCCACATATACATAGACAAGGCAGGACGCCCAAGGTTCACACAAGCAGCTAAACCTTCTTCGACCGTGATATGTGCAATGCGTTTTGCCAAGGAGTCATCCGGCGCATTAGATAGCACCAAAACCACTTGATCTGGCGAGTCTGTGCGTAATTCCATTATTCGGCATCCGCTTGATTAGCAGGTTCAGCTTGAATGAAAGCAGGAAGCTGCGAGCACGCCTGTACCGCTTTGGCGATACGAGGTAGATGGTCTACGCTATAACCAAAACGGTTGGCGTTATAGACCTGAGGGGCCAAACAAACATCGGCCAAGGTGGGTGTATTGCCATAACAAAAATCACCCGCCTTATTGTGAAATGCCAACTGTTTTTCAAAGGCCTCTAGGCCCACACCAATCCAATGCAGATACCACGCCTTGCGTTGCTCTGCATCCAAGCCTAAACCATGTTCTAAATGTTTTAGTACACGTAGATTATTAATAGGGTGCAAGTCCGATGCAATGCTTTGAGCTAAGGCACGAATATGCGCGCGTGATACCGCGTCGCCGGGTAATAGCGATACCTCTGGGTGGGTTTCTTCGAGGTATTCAATAATGGCCAAAGACTGTGTTAGCACCGCGCCTTTGTCTTCTAAAGCGGGGACTAAACCAGCAGGGTTCACAGCCTTATAGGCCTCGCTGTGTTGCTGCCCCCCATCTTGGACCAAATGAATAGGAACCGCCTCCCACTCTAAGCCCTTTAAGCCTAAAGCAATACGGACGCGATAGGCCGCGGAACTACGAAAGTAGGTATACAAACGCATGTTGACTCCTTAGTTGGGCGCCCAAACAACACCCTCATTATTAATTTTAATAACCCAGAAAGTGGACTAACCAAAGCGATAAGCTGGGGAACATAATAAGCAGTACGACACGTACCACATCCGATGCTAAGAACGGCAATACCCCTTTAAAGGTCTCCCCCATCGGTACATCTTTGGCCAAACTATTAATAATAAATACGTTCATGCCAACAGGCGGCGTGATTAAACCAATCTCGACCACCATCAAGGCGAGGATCCCAAACCATACGGCCTTATCGGTATATTCCAGGCCCCAGAAATCCAGCCCCATAATGATGGGCAAGAAAATAGGAATGGTGAGTAAGATCATGGACAGACTATCCATCACACAACCTAGCAGCACATACATCACCATCATGGCAGCGAGGATCAGCAAAGGAGACCAGCCACTGTTGACTGCCAAATCTGCCAACAACTGCGAGATTTGAGATAAGGCGAGAAATGAATTCAATACGTCAGCACCGATCAAGATCAAAAAGATCATGGCCGTGGATTCCATTGCCCCTAGAACTGCCTGAATAAACCCATCAACACTTATTTCGCGCATCAAAACGGCAATTAGCAAGGTGGCTAACACCCCTATCGCGGCGGCCTCTGTGGGCGTAAACACCCCACCGTAAATACCGCCCACCACAACGAGGAACACCATCAAAATAGGCCAAACACGTCCTAAGGCCTTGAAGCGCTCAGCCCAAGGCAGGCGCACCGATGCGGGACCACTGTTCGGCTTCACACGCACCACAATCGCGATAGCCAACATATAGCCCAACGTGGCTAGTATTCCTGGCACCATGGCGGCTACAAACATTACCGCAACGTTTTGTTCGGCCAAAATCGCGTAAATCACCAAGGCCACTGAGGGTGGGATCAACACACCCAGCGTCCCCCCTGCCGCCAAGGCTCCTGTCGCCAAAGCCGGTGAATAATTATGTTTACGTAATTCGGGTAAAGCTACGCGACCCATGGTGGCGGCCGTGGCCAACGACGAGCCACAAATAGCACCAAAACCAGCACAAGCCCCTACCGCACTCATCGCCATCCCACCTCGGTGATGACCTAAAAAAGCGCTGGTTGCCTGAAAAAGACGACTGGATAAGCCACCATGTGCGGCGATATTACCCATCAAAAGAAATAACGGTACGACAGACAGGTCGTACATAGAAAACCGACCATAGGCCAAGGTTTTAAAGTAGCTCATCAAAGGTGACCAGCCCGAGAGCAATACATAACCAATGGAGCCCGCCACCAACATGGCAATGCCGATATGAATGCGTAATGCCAGCAAACCAATGGCTAGTAAACCAACTAAAACGCCGATGATTTCGCTGCTCATGCGCACTCCTTAACATCACGAGAAAAGCGCCATGCGCTGTACAACGAGGTCAAACTTAATAGCAAAAAGCCTGGTCCTAAAGTGATAAAAGACCACCACAATGGCCAGGCTAAAATCATGCTGCTTTCACCGTATTGATAGGTTTCTATGCCACCCAGCGTGCTACGCCAAGCCAAGATCGCGGCACAAAACGCCAACAACAACGCAGCGAATACATCTAAAAAGCGACGCCATTTAAGGGGTGCTTTTAAAGTAAAAAAATCAACAATAATATGGGCATTACGCATTTGCGCATAAGGCAAACACGCCGCAATGCTGATGGCAGCCCCCATCTGCACGAGCTCTACATCCCCCAAAACAGGTGATGAGAATAGCCAGCGTCCGATCACACTATACGTGGATAAGATACAAACCAAAAAGAGCACAACGGCCCCACCTAACGCCGATAGCGCCGACCAACCGTATAAAAAACGGCCAATCGGGTCGGTGGGCTTGGCGAAGGCGTCGGTTTCTAGTGCAGTATTCGTTTCTGCCATCAAAGCACCTATTTACTGTTTGCTGTGCTTAGCAATCAAGGCTTTTGCAGTGTCTAGCATTTCCTGGCCATTCAAACCTTTACGGTCCATGTCTTTGACCCAGTCAGCTGCCACACGATCACCCACCTCTAGCCATTCATCCATTTGGTCAGCAGGAATGGTGTAGAAGGTATTGCCGTGATCTACCGCTTGTTTACGAGCCGACTCGACGGACTCGTCCCATTGTTTACCAATATGGGCAGAGAAGTCCGCTCCGGTATTGTCATCAATGATTTTTTGCAAATCAGCAGGTAGACCTTCGTAACGCGCTTTATTCATCGCAATAGTGAACAGCGTCGTGTACAGAGAAGGGGACTCTGGGCTCATTTCGGTATGGAACTTGGTTAGTTCATGCAAACGCATGGTAGGTACAACCTCCCAAGGCAACACATAACCACTGACTACCCCTTTGGACAAGGCATCAGCCATTTGTGGCAGAGGTACGGAAACCGGGGTGGCACCCATTTTGGCTAACATGATATTGGTTTGACGAGTTGGCGCACGCATTTTCACACCACGCAAATCGCTAATTTTTTTCACTTCGCGGCGGTTGTTATGAATGTGCCCTGCGTCATGCACGTTAAATGCCAAAGGTTTTACAGAAGCGAATTCGTCTTGGGCATAGGTTTCGTAGTATTCCCACAAAGCACGGCTTGCACCCTCGGCATCACGCGCCATAAAGGGCAGCTCAAAGGCCTCTATAATTGGGAAACGGCCAGCGGTGTAACCAGGCAAGGTCCAAACAATATCTGCTACGCCATCGGCGGCTTGTTGAATCAGTTGCGGTGGTGTGCCCCCTAACTGCATGGCAGGGTAAATTTGACACTCCAAGCGATTGTTGGACTGTTCAGCAATCTTTGCACACCATGGCTCCAGCACCTTTTGCTGACTCAGCGCACCGGCTGGCCAAAAATGCGCCACTTTTAATACGTGTTTTTCAGCATGGGCAGCGCCGCTCGCTAAAGTAGCGGTTGCGCAGGCTAAGGCTACTAGCGTTTTTTTAAACATGATAATCACCTAATCCGATTAGTTCTGAGGCTGGAAAAGCTCAACTTTGTTTTCGATCACGCCAAAAATGCTGTTACCCTCATCGTCATTCATTTCGATGCGGACTACATCACCGGGTTGCATAAAGTCAGTTGCGGGTTTGCCTTGTTCGATGGTTTCGTACATACGCACCTCGGCCAAGCAGCAATAACCGACGCCACCATTTTCAATGGAGGAACCCCAAAGATTACCTTGTTTATTAGAAACCGTACCAGAGCCCACGATGGTGCCCGCACAAACCGTGCGTGTTTTTGCCACATGGGAAACTAACTGGGCAAAGTTAAAGGTCATGTCCACGCCAGCATTGGGTTTACCAAAGGGCTTGTTATTGAGCTCCACCAACAAAGGCAAGTGCAGTTTATTGTCTGCCCACTTATCACCCAATTCGTCAGGTGTGACGGCAACAGGACTAAACGCGCTAGCAGGTTTACTTTGTAAGAAACCAAAACCTTTGGCTAGCTCAGCGGGAATCAAACCACGCATACTCACGTCATTGACCAGCATTACTAAACGGATCGCCTTAGCGGCTTGCTCTGGCGTGGCACCCATGGGCAGATCACCAGTGACAACAGCCACCTCGGCCTCGAAGTCAATACCCCAAGCGGGGTCAGCCACTACATTATCAGTAGGAGCTAAAAAGCAGTCAGAAGCGCCCTGATACATCAAAGGATCATGGTAAAAAGACGCGGGCACCTCTGCATTACGTGCTTTACGTACTAATTCAACGTGATTGATATACGCGGAGCCATCGGTCCACTGATAAGCACGGGGTAATGGTGAATGAAACAAGTTAACGTCAAATGCCTGCGTATTGTCAGCAGATTCGTTAATTTGCGCATACACTTTTTTAAGTTCTGGTTCGCATTGTTCCCAGTTTTCTAGAGCGTACTGCATGGTAGGGGCAATGTCTGCCACCGCCTTAAAACGAGTTAAATCACGGCTCACAACCACTAAGCTGCCGTCGCGGCCATGTTTTAAGCTGGCTAATTTCATTTAAACATCTCCTTGTAGCTGCCATCATGCAGCCAAGCTGCGTGTTGGGGAGCTCGTTTGGTTTGGCTCCATTCTTCGAGCATCTCCCATTTAACCTCGTCTAACGCCTCATTCATACCAGGCAAGGCCGTATTCACGGCAAGTTCTAAACGATGACCATTGGGATCAAAAAAGTAAATGGATTTGAAAAGAGCGTGATCTGTTACCCCAATCACATCAATTCCATTTTTCTCTAAGCGTTCTTTAGCGGCTAGTAGGGTCTCCATCGAGTCTACCTCTAGGGCTAAATGCTGAGTCCAAGTTGGCGTGTTTTCATCACGCCCCATTTCTGGTTGTGTGGGTAATTCAAAAAACGCTAAAACGTTGCCCATCCCTGCATCAAGGAAAATGTGCATGTACGGGTCCGGTGCACCCGTTGAGGGGACGCTGTTTTCGGCAATGGCCAAGACCAGCTTCATATCCAGATTCTCTTCGTACCATTTGGCTGTTGCATAAGCATCTTTGCAACGGTAGGCAACGTGATGTATTTTTTTAATCATGACAGCAGTCTCCTTGCTGAGCGTCGGTATTATCAAAACATAACGACAAAATGATGGTGATTAACTCATTAAAAACGAAAACCACCTATGATTCAAATTGATTTTTTCATATCATTTATTAATTATACTTATAAATAACATCCACCTAGGGATAACCCTAATGAATATTAGCTTAAGACAATTACGTGCTTTTGTAGAGCTGGCCAAAACAGAAAGCTTCACTGTAGCGGCACAAAATTTATTTATTACTCAGTCTGCGCTCAGTAGCCTCATCAAGCAAATGGAGCTTTCCCTTGGTCTACAACTTTTTGATCGCAGTACCCGACGGGTCCAACTTTCCAATGTAGGTCAGGATCTCTACCCACTTGTTGATAAGATTTTATTAGATTTAGGATCGGTGTTAGACGAGGCCGCCAACCTGAAAGCCCTTAAAAAAGGACAGGTACGCATCGCAGCCCCACAGCTACTTTCCAGCACCGTTTTCCCAGAGGTGATTGCTCAATTTCAGCAGCAGTACCCAGACATACAAGTTCAACTCCATGACTGTGGCGTAGAACAAGTCGCCAACAAAGTCCTCAGCGCCGAGGTAGATTTTGGCGTGGGACCAGAACGAGATAGCAGCGCAGACATCCATTCCTCTTTGCTTTTTGAAAGCCCGTTTCATCTCGTGCTTCCCGCCGACCATCCTTTGCAGCAACAAGAGCCTCTTACCTGGCAAAGTTTACAGAATTACCCTCTGATTTTGCTGCAAGGCCAGTTTGCTAAGCGTCTTTCGGGGGATTTGGATAGCACTGAGTATGGACCTGAGTTGAACCTACGTCCCGCCCATCTCGTGAGCTTTATGTCTACCGCTTTAAGTATGGTGAACTCAGGTTTAGGACTCACCGTTTGCATGCCTTACGCTAAACCACTGGTCGATTTATACGGATTACAGATGCGCCCACTGTATAGCCCCGCAGTCTATAGACGCTTTTATGTGCATGAACGCTCTGCTCGAACCTTATCTCCCGCCGCGGAGCAGTTTAAAAATGCGCTATTTTCCTATCTAGCATCACACAGCGAGCCGGCTTAACTCGCTTAGCCCACCTACGAAAGGTAAGAATGAAAAGCAAAGAGTTAAATGCAATCTCACAGCAAAAAACTTAGGCAGTTCAGTTAATAAAAAACCGTGATCTTGACCCATCCCCAAAAACCAGTATCAAAATGGGAATACCAAATTAAGGCGAAATCACTACTCTATACATAAAAAAAAGCCACTGATAATCAGTGGCTTTTTTGATCAAACTAAACTGAATTACTCAGCGTCGTTTGTTTCAACTTCGGTGCGCTCTACGAGTTCCATGTAGGCCATAGGGGCATTGTCACCCTGACGGAAACCCATTTTCAAGATGCGAGTGTAACCACCATTACGCTCTTGGAAACGTGGGCCTAGCACGTCAAACAATTTGGTCACTGCATCACGGTCGCGCAAACGGGCAAATGCCAAACGACGGTTAGCTACAGTTGGGTTTTTAGCCAATGTGATTAAAGGCTCGATCACACGACGCAATTCTTTGGCTTTAGGCAATGTGGTTTTGATGGCTTCGTGCTCGATCAAAGATACCGACATGTTGCGGAACATAGCCAAGCGATGGCTGCTAGTGCGATTTAGTTTACGTAAACCATGACGATGACGCATGATAATTTCCTATATATAAAGTGAATCTTATTTGTGTAGGCAGCAATCTGCTCTACAACCTACCCTGACTCTTCTTTCAGATAACATCTGCGGGTCAGATCGGCAAAAGACTAAAAATTATAACACGATTTATCTAAAAACCTGCAAAGAAAAACCGAGTCAACGACGAACTATAGAGCCCTATGTCGCGCAGAGCATACAGCCAAACTGGACAACAGGGTTCTAAAGCTCAAAAAAAACGATCCGGACTAACAACTGTTGGCCCGGATCCGTTTTTATCTATTAAGGACGCTCTAGCCCTAGTGGGGGCCAGTTTTCAAGCTTCATACCCAAAGTCAAACCACGTGCCGCCAATACCTCTTTGATTTCATTGAGGGATTTGCGACCCAGATTTGGGGTTTTGAGTAGTTCGTTTTCTGTGCGCTGGATAAGATCACCGATGTAGTAAATGTTTTCGGCTTTCAAGCAGTTAGCAGAACGAACGGTTAGCTCTAGATCATCAACAGGACGTAGCAACACAGGGTCAATCTGTGGAGCAGCGCGCTCAGTGGTCTCAAAGGTGTCTTCTTCGTTTTCCAAAGCAGCAAATACAGAGATTTGATCCATTAGAATACGAGCAGCTTGACGTACAGCCTCTTCGGGAGCCAAAACACCGTTGGTTTCAATATCTAAAACCAATTTATCCAAGTCAGTGCGTTGTTCAACACGCGCGTTTTCTACAGCGTAGCTAACACGACGAACAGGACTGAAAGAAGCATCAAGAATGATGCGACCAATGGTGTGCTGACGGTCTTCAGATAAAGCACGTATGTTACCAGGCACGTAGCCACGACCTTGCTCAACCTTGATTTGCATTTCCAGCTTGCCTTCGTCTGTCAACGTAGCCAAGTGGTGATCAGGGTTGATGATTTCTACGTCATGAGGCAGCTCGATGTCGCGAGCATATACCTCGCCAGCACCGGTTTTGTTCACTGTCAAAGTGACTTCTTCACGACCGTGTAGTTTGAAGATTACGCCTTTTAGGTTCAGCATAATATCTACTACGTCATCACGTACACCAGGGATAGTGGAGTACTCGTGCACCACGCCTGTGATTTGTACTTCGGTCGGTGCATAACCTGTCATGGAAGACAGCAAAATACGACGCAAAGCGTTGCCCAAAGTGTGGCCGTAACCACGCTCAAAAGGCTCCATGATGACTTTGGCGTGATTTTTAGTGATGGCCTCGACTTCGATAGAGCGTGGCTTTAGAAAAGCTTGTGACATAGATGTTCCTTTTCAATACCCTCGGCTCGTTACACCGATAAGGCTGATGGAATAATAGAAAACCGTATTACGGTAAGAGACCACAAGGCCCACCGTCTGCAAGAGAAAGTGGGCCAAGTGATATAACAAAAAATCCGAAGATTTTTTATTAATTAACGTGAGTACAATTCAACAACTAGCGACTCGTTCACATCACGGGCCACTTCGGCACGATCAGGAACTTGTTTGAAAACACCGCTTAGTTTGCTGGCATCGACTTCTACCCACTGTGGCATACCAATGCTGGAAGCTAGTTCTAGAGACTCTTTAATACGAGCTTGTGAACGTGCTTTTTCGCGAATGGTAATAACGTCACCAGGTTTAACTGCCATGGAAGCGATATCAGCGGTACGACCGTTGATTTCGATTGCACGGTGAGTTACCAACTGACGTGCTTCGGCGCGTGTGGAGCCGAAACCCATGCGGTAGACTACGTTGTCTAGGCGAGATTCAAGTAGTTGAATCAAGAGCTCACCAGTGTTACCACGGCGACGCTCTGCCTCTACGAAGTAGCGACGGAATTGTTTCTCTAGTACACCGTACATACGCTTTAGTTTTTGCTTTTCGCGCAACTGTAAGCCGTAATCGGAGGTACGGGAACCAGAGGTGCGACCGTGCTGACCTGGACGAGAATCCAATTTACATTTGGAGTCCAAGGAGCGACGAGCGCTTTTCAAGAATAGATCAGTACCCTCACGACGTGAGAGTTTACATTTAGGTCCAATATAACGAGCCACGTATCTTCCCCTTAGATGCGACGACGCTTGGGAGGACGGCAACCGTTATGCGGGATCGGCGTAATGTCAGAAATGCTGGTAATTTTAATACCTAAAGCATTCAACGCGCGAACCGACGAATCACGGCCAGGGCCAGGGCCCTTGATGCGAACTTCCAAGTTTTTAATACCGTATTCCATTGCAGTGCGGCCAGCCATTTCGGCGGCTACCTGTGCAGCGAACGGTGTGGATTTACGCGAGCCTTTGAAGCCTGCGCCACCCGATGTCGCCCAAGACAACGCGTTGCCTTGACGATCGGTGATAGTGATGATTGTGTTGTTAAAAGTCGCCTGAACGTGCGCAATGCCGTCGGAGACGCTCTTTCTGATTCTCTTACGAGCGCGCGATGCGCCAGAAGCTTTAGCCATCTTCTATTCCTCGATTATTTCTTCAGAGATTGCGCTGCACGACGTGGTCCCTTACGGGTACGTGCGTTGGTGCGTGTACGCTGACCGCGCACAGGCAGTCCTCGACGGTGGCGCATCCCACGATAACAGCCCAAGTCGATCAATCGTTTGATTGATAGTTGGACTTCACGACGTAAATCGCCTTCAACGTTGAACTCCGAAATCTGTTCGCGAATTACTTCTAGTTCGGCGTCGGTAAGATCTTTGATCTTTTTGGAGTATTCAATGCTCGCTGCGTCACAAATCTGACGCGCGCGAGTACGACCGATACCGAAAATCGCGGTTAGACCGATTTCGGCGTGTTGATGCGGCGGAATGTTAATGCCAGCAATACGGGCCATGGTTGTTCCTTGTTAAATCGGTTGCGTTTCGGCGTATCAGCCTTGACGCTGCTTGTGACGGGGATCAGTGCAGATTACACGTACCACGCCATGACGTTTAATGATTTTGCAGTTGCGGCAAATCCGCTTAACTGATGCCATTACCTTCATGGTTGACTCCTAGTTTTCTTAAACCGGCCGCTATTTATTTAGAGCGGAATACAATTCTGGCTCGGCTAAGATCATAGGGCGTGAGCTCCACTGTGACCTTGTCGCCCGGCAGAATCCGGATGTAATGCATACGCATCTTGCCCGAAACGTAGCCTAACACCATATGGCCATTTTCTAGCTTGATACGAAAAGTTGCGTTAGGGAGGTTTTCAACGACCTCACCTTGCATTTGTATAACGTCGTCCTTTGCCATTTTCTTCTATCGCATAGGCAAACCCGTGCCTTTAAAGTTAGCCTTTTTGAGCAACGAGTCATATTGTTGAGACATCACGTAGGCTTGCGCCTGTGACATGAAGTCCATAGTAACTACAACAATAATTAGCAAGGAAGTACCACCAAAATAGAACGGTACATTCCAGCGCATCTGCAGAAACTCCGGAACCAAACAAACTATAGTGATATAAATCGAGCCTGCCAAAGTTAAGCGGGACAAGATTCGATCAACATAGCGTGCTGTTTGTTCTCCGGGACGTATACCAGGTACAAATGCACCGCTTTTTTTCAAGTTGTCTGCTGTTTCGCGGCTGTTAAATACCAAGGCCGTATAGAAAAAACAGAACAAAATAATCAAAGCTGAAAATAGCGTGATGTACAAAGGCTGACGAGGTGAAAGCGCAGCTTCCAAATCACGTAACCAGCCCAGACCCGGTGTAGAGGAGAACCAACTGGCAATTGTAGCTGGAAGCAGAATAATTGACGAGGCAAAAATTGGAGGTATTACCCCTGCCATATTCAACTTCAGCGGCAAATGCGAGCTTTGTCCGCCATAGATACGGTTACCAACCTGACGTTTCGCGTAGTTGACCGTGATACGACGTTGACCACGCTCGACAAATACAACAAAGTAAGTTACAGCGATTACTAGTGCAATGATGAATAATGCCGAAATAATGGACATTGCATCGGTGCGCACCAAGTCTAACAAGCCGCCTAAAGCGCTTGGTAGTCCTGCAACAATACCAGCAAAAATGATAATGGAAATACCGTTACCTATACCACGCTCGGTGATTTGTTCACCTAGCCACATTAGGAACATTGTACCTGTTACCAATGTGACAACCGTAGTAAAGCGGAAGATCAAACCTGGATCTATAACTAGACCGGGTTGTGACTCCAGTGCAACAGAAATCCCAATTGCTTGGAATAGTGCAAGAAATACAGTGCCATAACGTGTGTATTGGGTGATCTTACGACGACCCGCCTCACCTTCTTTCTTGATTGCCTCGAGCGTAGGCACAACCACCGACATTAGCTGCATGATAATCGATGCAGAAATGTAGGGCATGATCCCCAGTGCGAACACTGAGAAACGCTGCAACGCACCACCAGAGAACATATTGAACAAACCCAAAATACCACCTTGGTTTTGTTGGAATAGTTCAGACAGTGCGTCTGGATTGATCCCTGGGACGGGAATATGCGTACCCAAGCGGTAAACAACCAGCGCGAGCAACAGGAATACGATACGCCGTTTTAAATCGGCGTAGCCGGAACCTGACTTACCCTTTGCCTGTGCTTTAGCCACCGTGACCCCTTTTATTCAGCCAAAGACCCGCCAGCGGCTTCAATAGCAGCACGGGCACCAGCTGTTGCACGCAAGCCTTTTAATACGACTTTGCGGGACAGCTCGCCGGATTTGATGACTTTAGCGTAACGCACGAGCTGACCAACTACGCCAGCTTGTTTGAGTACCTGAATGTCGATTTCCTCAACGTCCAAGCGTTGTAGGTCAGACAAACGAATCTCTGCGTGCAAGTGACCACCAGGAGCGGTAAAACCGCGCTTAGGTAGACGACGCTGCAAAGGCATTTGACCGCCCTCAAAGCCAACCTTGTGGTAACCGCCAGAACGAGATTTCTGACCTTTGTGACCACGACCTGCAGTTTTGCCAAAACCGGAGCCTGGACCGCGACCAACGCGGCGGGCAGCGTGTTTAGCGCCATCAGCAGGTTTTAATGTGTTTAATTGCATTTGCGACATGCCGATTCCTTTAGGCTTCCGAAACGGTGACTAAATAATCCACTTTACGGATCATGCCACGAACTTCGGGAGTGTCAACCAGAACGCGGCTGCTGTTAACACGGCGTAGACCTAGACCACGAACAGTGTCGCGGTGGTCTTGCTTAGTACCGATAACAGAGCGCACGAGTGTAACCTTGATTTGCTTCTGTGCCATGATTTACCCCAGAATCTCTTCAACTGTTTTGCCACGTTTAGCAGCAACTTCAGCCGGTGTGGAGCAAGCGCGCAAGCCGTTTAGCGTTGCACGAACCATGTTGTACGGGTTGCTGGAACCTAGGCTCTTAGCTACAACGTTACGAACACCCATTACCTCGAAGATAGCGCGCATTGGACCACCGGCGATAACACCAGTACCTTCTGCGGCTGGAGAGATAAGAACAGTGGATGCACCGTGCTTACCAACTACGGTGTGGTGTAGCGTACCGTCTTTAAGAGCAACCTGGAATAAACCGCGACGGGCTTGTTCCATGGCTTTTTGTACAGCAACGGGTACTTCACGGGCTTTACCTTTGCCCATCCCGATACGGCCATCACCGTCGCCTACTACTGCTAGTGCAGCGAAGCTCATGGTGCGACCACCTTTGACGACTTTACTGACGCGGTTAACCGCGATCATTTTTTCACGCAGGCCGTCGTCGCGTTCCTGATCGGCATTTTGTCTGCCTTGTGCTTTAGCCATTTGACAATTCCTTAGAATTTCAAGCCGGCTTCACGCGCGGCGTCAGCCAACGCTTTCACGCGGCCATGATAACGGAAGCCCGAACGATCGAAAGCGACTGTTTCGATTCCAGCAGCTTTGGCTTTCTCGGCAACACGTTTGCCGATAAGTGCGGCTGCAGCAACGTTGCCACCATTGGCCAACTCTTTGCGTAGTTCCGGCTCCACCGAGGAGGCGCTGACCAAAATGCGGTCGCCTTCGGGAGAGATAATGTTGGCGTAAATGTGCAGATTGGTGCGGTGTACCGCCAGGCGATGTACGCGTAACTCTGCAATTTTCTTGCGAGTTGCCACTGCACGACGCAAACGAGATTGTTTCTTGTCCATAATTCGTCCTTGCCTGTGCGATTATTTCTTCTTGGTTTCTTTCAGGGCTACGTGCTCTTCGGCGTAGCGTACACCTTTACCCTTGTAGGGTTCAGGGCGACGGTAAGCGCGAATTTCAGCAGCACACTGACCAACAACCTGTTTGTCTGCACCAGTCAACAGTAGTTCTGTTGGGGTTGGACACTCGGCTGTTACACCAGCGGGCAATTCGTGCACGATGTCGTGAGAGTAACCTAATTGGAGCTTAACAGCGTTGCCTTGGACTTGGGCACGGAAACCCACACCAACTAATAGTAGTTTGCGTGTGAAGCCTGTGCTTACGCCAGTAACCATGTTGTTCACTAAGGAACGTACGGTACCAGACATTGCGTTAGCATGACGGCTGTCGTTGGCAGCAACAAAAGTTAGCTGTCCATCGGTTAGCTCGATAGTAACATCGCCAGTCAAAGGCTGAACTAAAGTACCACGAGGGCCTTTAACAGTGATTTGATCTTCTGCGATGGTTGTTTCTACGCCTTTAGGCAGTGCGACTGGGTATTTAGCAATACGTGACATTGTACTTCTCCTTATGCCACGTAGCAGAGGACTTCGCCGCCCACGCCGGTAGCACGCGCTTTACGATCTGTCATAACACCGTGAGAGGTGGACACGATCGCAACACCTAGGCCGTTCATGACCTGAGGAATGCTGTTGCTGCCTTTGTAGATGCGTAGACCAGGACGCGACACGCGATCGATACGTTCGATTACGGGTTGTCCAGCGTAATATTTTAGGGTGATTTCCAATACAGGCTTTTTATCGCCAGTTACTTGGAAGTCTTCGATATAGCCTTCGTCTTTTAGCACAGCTGCGATAGCAGCTTTGAGCTTCGAGGAGGGCATGGATACCGACTTTTTGTTGACCATTTGAGCGTTACGAACGCGGGTCAACATGTCGGCGATTGGATCGCTCATGCTCATGTGATTTCTCCTACCAGCTAGCCTTGGTCATACCCGGAATTTCGCCACGTAGGGCCATTTCACGGATCTTATGACGAGTTAAACCGAATTGTTTGTAAACACCGCGAGAACGCCCTGTCACAACGCAGCGATTACGCAAACGTGTTGGGTTGGCATTGCGTGGAAGCTTTTGTAGATCCAAGCGTGCCTGATAACGTTCTTCGTCGGACTTGGACTGATCGTCGATAATCGCTTTTAGCGCAGCGCGCTTAGCGGAGTATTTTTCAACCAGTTTTGCGCGTTTGATATCGCGATTGATGAGTGATAGTTTTGCCACGTCATCGCCCCTTAGTTACGGAACGGGAAGCTGAAAGCGGATAGTAGCGCTTTGGCTTCTTCGTCGGTCTTGGCAGTGGTGGTAATGCTGATGTTCAAACCACGTACTGCATCAATTTTGTCGTATTCAATCTCAGGGAAAATGATTTGCTCTTTTACCCCTAAGTTGAAGTTGCCGCGGCCATCAAATGCACGAGCAGGAATACCACGGAAGTCACGAACGCGTGGTAGAGCCACAGCGATCAGACGATCTAGGAATTCGTACATACGGCGACCACGCAAAGTGACTTTACAGCCAATTGGGTAGTCTTCGCGGATTTTAAAACCAGCAATAGCTTTGCGAGTTTTAGTGATGATCGGTTTTTGACCTGCAATCTTAGCCATGTCTTCGGTTGCATGTTCGATCGCTTTACGATCAGCAACAGCTTCGGACACACCCATGTTTAGGGTGATTTTGGTGATGCGAGGTACTTGCATGATACTTTCGTAGCCGAACTCTTTTTGCAAGTCAGCGACTACGTTATCACGGTAGAATTTTTGTAAACGTGCCATGATGTCGTCCCTTATGCCTTAGCGCCAACGACTTTACCGTTGGAGCGATATACACGCACTTTGCGGCCGTCAACAACATCAAAACCAACGCGTTCAGCCTTGTCGGTTTCGGGGTTAACTAAAGCAATGTTAGAGATGTGAATAGGCATGGTTTTGTCTACGATGCCACCTTGTACGCCAGCCATAGGGTTCGGACGAACGTGTTTTTTAGCAACGTTGATGCCTTCGACCACAACGCGGTCGCCATTAACGTTCAACACGGTGCCACGACGACGTTTGTCGCGACCGGTTAGTACAATGACTTCGTCGCCTTTACGGATTTTTTGCATATCCCAGGCTCCTTATAGTACTTCGGGTGCCAACGACACGATCTTCATGAACTTGTCGGTACGCAATTCGCGCGTAACGGGTCCGAAGATTCGAGTGCCGATGGGTTCGAGTTTTGCGTTAAGCAAAACGGCGGCATTGCCACCAAATTTAATCAACGAACCGTCTTTGCGGCGAACACCCTTGGCAGTACGAACTACCACGGCGTTGTAAATTTCGCCCTTTTTGACGCGTCCGCGCGGAGCCGCTTCTTTGACAGTGACTTTAATAATGTCACCGATAGCGGCATAACGGCGCTTGGAGCCACCCAACACCTTGATGCACATAACGGAGCGCGCACCTGTGTTGTCGGCCACATCCAGCGTGGTCTGCATTTGAATCATGATTTTTCCTGTTCCAACTTAACTGCACAACCTAGTACGACCTAAGTCTACTAAGCAACGCAACCAGTTTTGGTCCCGTCAGATTCGACGTTTTAACCACACCAATTAGTTGTAGTAGCTTTGCGCCGAACCCTGGGTTGAAATCTTGCGAGAAACAAAACGTGTGTTTTTTTAATATACTTGTTTTTCTAGTAAGAAACTAAATCTAAAGCAAGTAAGCCACCTATTTTAGCAAATCAAATAGATTAAGCAAGCCTTTATCTACTTTAAAGGCCAATCTTGCCGTATTCCTGCAACATCTGTCGTGTAGCGGCAGAAAGTTTCGAATCCTCACCCAACACCACAAACATTACATCAGCTTGTATACAAATATCCAGCACACTGCGCAACAAGGTATCTCCTCCTGTTTTTTGCGTAATTTCTAACAGCTCTTCTACTTGAGTCCGCACATAGCTCACATGGTAGCTCTGCAGATCTAAGAGGATTCTGGGCTGGTGAAGTATCCGACGCACACCGAGTTTAACCTTATGCTCTGCCAGCATTTCCCCAAAAGCCGTCACCAGCACCGGCTCACTCATCAACGAATAAGAATCCAACTCTATATATAGACGCTGTGATACAGCACTGCCAGCAAAAACTAAAATTTTTGCAGCTCGGCTATTGAAGTCATCTTGAGCTATAGAAGAAAGTGACACGCGCATGACCAATCTTTCGGCGGTATGCTTTTCAAGCCAATGCAAGGCCAGCTCGATAGCCCGCAGGTCACATTCGCCAGATAAACCCAAACGCGTGGCCACAGGCATAAACTGGTAGCCCAGCAACACGTCTCCTTGGGTACGAGTTGGGTGTAACTGCAAAATGGCCTCGTGCCATTGCTTAGACTTAAACTCAACACTTGTTAAATGTAAGCTCAGTCCATTGTTCACCAATGCATCTTGGATTAACGTCCGCCACTGTGATTCCCCCCCCTTAGGCTGCTCTCCCAGCGCGTCGACCTCATCACTGGATAGGTACTCAACCATATTGTGGCCTGCGCTTTCTGCTCGCATCAGGGCCTGATCCAAACGACTCAATACATGCGCCAGAGGTTGCCCCGGCTTAAAATCCGTCTCCGCCATCGCCCAGCGACAAAACTGACTGCTGGACAATTGGATACGTTGATCACGCAATATCAACTGCGCGCTTTTAATTAGCTGCTGCATCGTCTCTGCATCGACCCCAGCCGCCATCACCACAAAATCCGAACCATTTAACCGAGCCAAAGTGAATTGACCTCGCGTTGTCTCAAAGGAGTTCAGCAAGGTTTGTAATTGACCACTCAAACTACGAAGCCATTCATCCACATTGTTCCGCGCCATTACCCGGTTAATTTCTGCTAGGTCTCTTTGGCGAAACAAAAATAGCCAGCCACTTAACCCCTGGGAGGCCTCTAAATGTCGACGTAACTCGTTGACCAAATATTTACGATTGACCAGCCCCGTCACCTCATCTTGGTTTAGCTCTACCTGCAAGGACTCGATCTTGGCATTCTGTTCCTCTGTGGTAGCTAAAATATTTTCCCTAGCCGTCACAATGGCTTGCCTTACCTCTTTCAACTCATCAAATGTCGCTTTTTTCTGTGGGCTGGGTCGAGGTGCCGCCTCTGCACCCTGCTGAGACAAACTCCGTAGTTGTTCTGCCACCTCTTCGTGCAAAACTCGACGTAACCAACGCATTAAAAACAAGACAAATAATGCCCACAGCGCGCCGGCACCGATAACCCACGCTACCATACCTACAAAGCTTTGCCATAAGGTATCGCGGGCATAGGTCGCGTCAGCTTGTAAGTAAAGCTCACCCACCTGACGCCAGCCATCACTAACCTGCGCCCCACTTTCAGCCACCACCACTGGGAAAATACCACTAAACCAGGCTGGAGCAACGCCAGTGCCCGTAGCCTCTGTTTGGCGCCTAAATAGCTCTTTACCCTCGGCGTCATTCAATTGAATCTGGCTAAATTGCCCAGAATCAAACTGCGCCATGATGATGAGCTCTTGAGTAATAGGGTCTTGATTGGCTTGTTGAGACAAGGTCAATGCCAGTGAGGTCGCAGCTGAATCCGTTTGCGCTTGCAGTTGCGTGTTCAGGTAACTGCGCGCCGAATCCATACTCAGCCAGACAATGCCTGTCAAAATAAGCAAAATCGCCAAGCTAACACTAATAAGGAGCTGTTTTAATAACGACATGGTTTCGTGACCTTTTGGTTTAAGGCTTAAAGCCCTCACTACGCATTTTATCTAAAAGCCCGCGCCATCGGCTGATGCGGTCCACAGAGCCAGGCGCACTACCACTTACGTAGACGCCCTTAGAGTTAAAACTAAAAACAGGAGTTAAATCAGGACGTTGACTGGCAGGACGGATAATGCCAGTTAAGTTGTCGAGCAGTAAGGGTTCTGCATTCGGAGACGGGTAATAGCCTAACACCATATGAGCAATACTAGCCCCGCCAACACGAGCACGCACATAAATCAAACGAAGCTTATCAGCGGGAACGCCTAAGTGAATAAGAGAAAAATACTTACCAATCACATAGTCTTCGCAATCTGCAGCGGCCCTGCCTAAGGTTTCTAAGGGCGTAGCCCAGTAGTCCTCTGCCCCCCAGATATTGATGTCCTCGCCTGCTAAGGCAATGCGATTCCAAAATGCATTGACCTCCTTGAGCTGTTGATCTTCCGGGATACCTTGCAAATTAGAGAGAGTGCTAAACCACTGTTCGAGATTTTTTACTCCTTGGGGACCATATTTTTGTTGGGCTGTTTGGCGGAGCTGAGAGGGAGAAATTTCCAGAGCAATAGAAGTCGCTGACACCAACAACAGGACCACGACCATATATATAGTCAGCGCCAATCTATTAACCTCAACGCACAACCACCCCATAAGCCTCTCTTTTACCTTAGTCGTTTATTGTGTCTACTTTGACGACAACAAACATCAAATGTTAAGAAAGTTTAACGTATAGGTGATGAACACCGCCTTAAATACTAAAAACAACAGGTCTTGCTTGATAAAAGTCAAAAAAGCCACCCCCAGGGGTGGCTTTTAAGCACATCAAAATCTACAAACCATCACCAAAGTCAAATAAGTCCTTCGCAGTCTTAATTTCCTCTGAGCTTGGGCTCGTAAAGTCTGCCTTATTATCAATATCGCCCTTGCTTGGCTCCAAAGACCCAAGAGCAGGCTTCACTACAGTTTCCGTACCATTTTGAGCACGATCGGCTTCCAAGTTAGGTAGAACCTGATCCTCGGAACCTAAGAGCTCATCAAACGCCAGAGACTCGGTCGCTTTAGCTTGGGATGGGGCCTCTGTATTGCCGTCCCTAGTGCTTAAGCTGCCGATCGCTTGGTCTGACATTTCAACTGAGCCTGCATCGTCCATCCAACTTGAAGAGTAAAAGCCAAAATCAGAAGAACTCTCTAAATCAGTGTTTTCTAGCTCCTCATTATCTACCTCAACCACTCTAGCATGTGCCATCGAAAGCATCATTGGCTCTGAATTAACGGGTACAAATAAAGCTACATCAGATACTAAAATAGTATCCACTACCTGAGAGTTATTTCCCTCACCTTCTGACGTCCAACGCAACACTAAATCACCCTTGTCAGAAACACCATCAGGTAGAGTAATTTTTAGCTCCGTAAAGTGAGTCGTATTGTTAGGTAAATCAGCAGGACTCATATGCCATTGATCATTAAATGAGGCAAGAGGACTCAGGGTAGCTTGATCCACTGTAGCACCCGACTGACCAATAATCGTTGCAAGAGGTTCGTGCCCAACAGCCTCTTGTGACTCACTCGTTGTTCGGATTACAGCATAGACCTTACCACCCAGCACTATTTCTAATTGAGCAGACTTCGTATTTGCCCAAGTTAATGTATGGTTAATCCAACCAACAGATAAAGATAGAACAGAACCACCCTTCACTCCCTCAACCTGTTGAGCTATGGCATAGGCCCCTTGGTCACCTTGCAACCTACCAGTAAAAGGTAGCTCATTAAGGGACCAGCTTGCTTGCCCTTCTAGAGTCTTCCACGCACTATACCCTTGATTAATATTTCCACCCCATCCTGAATTAGCATTAGCAAACTCAGTGAAACTTCCATTCACCAACAGGTTATCACTAAAAGCTGGCGCAGGAGTTTGCTCTGGATCTGAAGCATTATCAGCATCACCTTCCGACCCGGGCACTTGAGAGTCATTTCCATCGGGCATAACTTCAATACTTTCCTCGTCAGTAATCCACTCACTATTTTCAAACTGGGTTTTAGCCTGCACTTGAATCTCAAATTTCTCTGTACCTTCAGGTGCATGCAACTTTATTCTAGTTGCAATGCTACCATCCGCATTTTGTAGACTTTCAATTTGAGCTTCTGTTAATACATAAGAACCATCTTTAAAAGAAAGTGGATTACCAGAAAAATCAAAGGCAAGCACACCCAGAGGTAAGCCAATTAAGCTAAGCTCCCAGGTCAGGTCTAACTCATTATTAGAAGGAGTAACTTTGATATCAACATCAACCTCTTGATAACCTTTAGCCCCTTCAATCTGATCTATTGTTGTGTAAGTATCATTTTTAGATAGAACAGAATTTTGCCCATTTCCAAAAATAACCCCTTTAATACTATGAGCCTCTGGAAACGTACCCCCCTCTATTTTCACATTATTCAATGAGTTATGTTGCTGGCCCTTACCAGGAACATCCTTACCTATATTTACAGAATACTTCGCTCCATCTTCTATAAAAATATAATCAGATGTTTTTCCTGAGTTATTACCCTGGACCTTATTAAAACTCAAACCCTCATTAAAGATAAAGATATTTGTTTTTTCTTTGATGCCATGATTAACATTTTTGTCATAAGATCTAATGTATTGCTCGGGAATTTGATAGTCGACTTTAATCGAGTTATCCATCCAAACAATAACATTGCTTCCCACAGCAACAATCTTTCCATCAACCACATCAAAACCATTTGCTGCATCGGACCCACCGTTCACCTTAGTTACTTGAGGTACAGATGCAACCGCCTGACCGTAATCTACACCAACCTCAACATTGATATCTAAAGTGGGCGGTTCCACATCACCTGTAGAATCATCGCCATTATTTGTGCCGTCATCACTTAAACTGTCAGAAGCAAACGCTGCATGGCTGCTAATCCCTTGAGAGGTCAACTCATTAGCGTTTACATGTACGGTCACCCCAGAAAAACCTGCATCAGACGACACATCTGCAACCTTTAAAGTCAAATCTACTGCTTGTTTAGCATCATTAGCTAGCTCTGGATCCCACTTAAGTATCCATTGACCATTGACCTGTTCCAAGGTTAGACCTGTAGGCAACTCCCCTGCAAACGTTACTGTAGCTCCGGCAGGAATCCCTTCCAAGGTCAAATCACCAAGCCACTCACTACCGTCTTGATCTGTTACATGAGCTTTAATCCCAACCTCATATTCAATGGATACTGAACCTACCCCCCCCTTTTCAATCTTGGTTAAATCCTTATTAGAGGGGCCTAAAATCAACCCTGCTCCATCCAGAACAGCTTCTATATGATTTGGTCCTTTTACGACATTAGTAATATTTACATTTTCATAAGTGTTAATTTGACCATTCACATTATTAGTCCATCCAGTAACCTGATACTCAGTCCCTGGAGTAGCATCAATAAATACATAATCAGGCTTATTACCTTGTCCACGGTCCCCCGTAAAGGCATCCATTTTTGCCCAGTGATTATTATCCTTGTAAAAACCGCTGTTTTCATTAAGGATAAAAATATCAGTTAAGTCTTTAGCATTTGAGTTTGCATTAGTACCACCATTCGAATTTCCATAAGCTAATAAAACATCGCTAGGATTCACTCCATCAGGTACCTTGATTCCTGATAACTGATCTATAGGTTGCTTAGTTGGATTTTTCCCATCAGCATCAACGGTCCCCCAAACTCGAACTCCCTCACCAATTGCTACTATTTTCCCATCCTGAATATCAAACCCACCATGCTCACCACTACCACCATTTACCTTAGTAATGGGTGAACCAGAACTCTCGTCACCACCTACCTTAGTCAAAGTAACCTCAACAAAAGGCTCGTCAACGACTGCATCTATATCAATAGTTAGTTCACCTTTACTAAACTGGCCCTCAGAATCAATCAGTTGATAGTTAATCTTGGCATAATCTTGCTGTCCATTACCTACCCCACTCCCCAAACTTTCATGGTTAAAGCCGGACTCATTCTTAGCAGGATGGAATACTAACTGTCCATTCTCTACTTGCTCTTTTGTAACAGGGGTGCCAGTAGCAGTAGCATCAATAGGAACGCCATTCAACTCTAAATGACCACCTCCCTCCAAACCAGTAATAGACACTGTTTCTACACCTAAAGCCTCGCCTATTAAGTCTGACCACTCAATAGTGAGAGGTGTATCCTCTTTCCCATAGATTTCTTTGCTGAAGTCATCTTCTACGTCGGAGTCACTATCGGAGTCGGAGTCGCTGTCCGAATCAGAATCACTGTCGGAGTCAGAATCACTGTCGGAGTCAGAATCACTATCCGAGTCGGAGTCGCTGTCCGAGTCGGAGTCACTGTCCGAATCAGAATCACTGTCCGAATCCGAGTCACTGTCCGAATCGGAATCACTATCCGAGTCGCTATCACTGTCGGAG